>CADCWH010000153.1 GCA_902806395.1 uncultured Thermomicrobiales bacterium
ATCACCCCGTGGAGCAAGAACAGGAAGGCTTGGCTGACCACGATCCCGACGGTACCGACCACCAGGAATTTCTGAAACCGTTGACCCAGGGTCCACGCACGTGCGACCGGGCGCGGCCAACTTTCCGTCGAGAACATGCGGGAGTGCCCCCTGAGGCGGTCGGGTCGACGGGTCGGTGGTGTCGGTGAGCGGGCGGCGAAGGCGACCGGCCAGTGCGGCACCGGGTGAGTGACCTAGGTCGCTACCATACCATGACGCCGAGCCGGCCCAAACGTGCCACCCTCGTCGCCGGAGACAGGGTATCGCGGTGGCCACCATCGCGTGACTCGTGCCACCGGCCCGGGGTGCGGCTACTTGACCCGATCCCCGCTCTGCGTGCTATCGCCCGGCGTCCGGCGTCGCGCCCCCTGGGCTCTGATCATCCCGCACCGCCTCGAACGCGGCGCGCAATTGGGCGTCATCAGTTCGTCGCAACTCGGATTCGGTGATCTCGGCGTCGTCGTCTGGCGTGGTCGGATACGTGCCAGGGGCGAGGGAGATCTCGCTGTCCGGCTCCACCCCGAGTCGCCAGATCGAATCACCGGCCGGGGTCAGCCAGAGCCTCGTCCCGATCACGACGACCGACCCGTCCTCCAGGTCGACGGTGTTGAGCACCGTGCCGGTCCCGTAGGTCGTCTCGCCGATCAGCGCCGCCCGCCCATTGTCGCGCAGTGCACCCCCGACGATTTCGGCTGCGGAGGCCGACCCCTCGTTGACCAGGACCACCAGCGGAACGTCGAGTGCCACACCTCCTTCCAGTGACCGGAACGTCTCCGTCGCCCCGTCCCGGTCCTCCTGGCGGTAGATGACCTTCCCTTCAGGCAGGAACTGGCTCGCGGTGGCGATCGCTTCGGCCACCAGGCCGCCCGGGTTGTCTCGCATGTCGAGCACCAGCGCCGTGGCTCCCCGCTCCCGCAGGTCCGCCACTGCCTCCGTCACCCCCAATGCCGTACCTGAGGAAAATTGCCGTATGTGAATGAACCCCACGTCGTCCGGCAACATGCCCCAGGCAACCGGGGCGATCTCCAGCACCCGGCGGGTCAAGTCGACCTCGTACGCCTCGGCAGCCCCTGGTCGCCGCAGCTCCAGGGTGACGACCGTGTCTTCCTCGCCGCGGAGCAGGATCGCCAATTCGACGTCGGTCAGTCGGCCGACATCTTCACCGTCAACGGCGACCAGTACGTCACCCCGCTCGACGCCGCCAGCATCGGCCGGCGAGTCCGGCAACACGGTCGTGACGACGAACTCATCACCGACCGGCCGGACCGCGATGCCGATCCCCACGCGCCGCCCGCTGAGGGACTGGATGAAGCTGGCGGCTTGCTCGGGATCCAGGAACCGAGAGTGCCCGGTGTCTCCGAGGGCCTCGACCATCCCCGTCGCGGCCCCGTAGATGAGGTCATCCTCGTCGACCGCGTCGAGGTCGACGTAGTTGTCCTGGATCGCCGTCCAGGTGTCCTCCCGGATTCCAAGGTCATCGGCTTCCACCAGGTCCTGTGCCGCGCCGGCCCCACTTTCGGAGTCGGTTCCGCGCCCGGTCCAGCCTACGCCGACCCCGAGACCGAACACGGTGACGAGGATGATGGTCGCCAGGGCGGACCGCGCCGCGGAACGGCCCATCCCGCCGGACGACAGTCCCGCGTCGCCATCCCGCCGTGTCTCTCGTCCCATCATGTTACCCCTGCCCGTGGCGGCGGACCCATCCCCCGCTCAGGAGAGGTCTTTACGCCTCACGATACGGGCGCCATTACCGGCATGTCTACCGTCGTGCGCCAATGCCCGTAGTGCGACTCACGCCCGCGCAACACATCTTGGAACAGGCGGTCCAACTCGGTGGTGATCGGGCCGATCTGTCCGTCGCCGACCGGGTACTTGTCGATATCCACCACGGGGGTGATCTCGGCGGCGGTGCCGCAGGTGAACACCTCGTCGGCCATATACAGTTCGGTCCGATCGATGCCCCGCTCGATGACCTCTAGCCCCAGGGATTCCCGGGCCAGCGTCATCAGCGCGTCCCGGGTGATGCTCTCTAGGATGCTCGCCCCACTGTCCGGGGTGAAGAGTTTGCCGTCGCGGACCATCATCACGCAGGCCCCCGGCGCCTCGGCGACTTGGCCTCGGGTGTTGAGCAGGAACGCGGTGTCGTAGCCGTCCAGCGTCGCCTCATACCCGGCGAGTTGGCCGTTGCGGTAGTTCGACAGATTCTTGACCCGTGGCGGCATCACGTTGTCGGAGATGCGCGTCCAGGAGCTGACCTTGGCGGTGTAGGTCAACCCCGTCCCGAGATGGGAGGCCATCGGGTGGGTGTTGATCAGCAGTTCCGCATCGCTCCCGATCTGGGCGAAACGCTTCCCCGAGGTCTTGCCGGTGTAGGCCAGCGGCCGGATGTAGGTGTCCTCGCGGGACTCGTTCGCCGTCAATAGGTCGGTGATGGCCCCGGTCAAGGTCGCTTCGTCGTAGGTCAGGGGCAGGCGGACTAGCTTGGTCGACATCTCCAGGCGCCGCAGGTGCTCGGCGAGGCGGAAGACGTGCAGCTGCTCCGTGTCTGGGTTCCAATACGCCCGGATGCCCTCGAACACCGCCCCGACGGTGGACCACCCAAGGTCGGTGACATGGACCGTGGCGTCTTCCCAGGCCCGCTGCCGGCCGTTCCACCATAGGTAGGCCGGGTGCTGCTGCTTCCCCTCGCTCATCGTTCTCTCCCGGGGTCTCATCGTCCCGATCGGCGTCCGTCGGTGGCCCGCAGTATCGCACGGCGCGCCGGCACCCCACCCCCCGGGACTCCCGACTGGCTCCGTCCACACGCGCGGGGGCCGGGACGCCCGATCGGCGCCCCGGCCTTCGCTGCTTTGACCGTAGGGGTTAGGTGACCGACGACCCTATCCCTCTCGTCCCGCGATTTGGTACTCGGTCGCCGCCCGGACGTAGATGTTGCCGTCCGGCACACTGAAGCCCAGGCTGTTGGTCGGGACATTCTGGACCCAGGGCTTGAAGGCGTTCTGGTCCACCCGGTAGACGATCGGCATGTATCCGACATCTTCCTGGATGATCCGCTCGCATTCGACGTAGAGTGCCAGCCGCTCGTCCGGGTCGAGCACGCTCTTGGCCTCGAAGGCGATCCGGTCGAACTCCTCGTTCTCCCAGGCCTGGCGCTTTGAACCGGCGGGCTTGCCGCCGTGGAACATGTCGAAGTACCCGTTATCCGGATCTGGGTAGTCATACCACCAGCGAATCCAGACCAGCGGAGAGTCGTTGGCGTAGAGGGCGTCGCGGAACGGCTGCTCGACCAGTTCGTTGATCTGGATCGCGAGACCCAATGTGGTCTGCAACTGGTCGGCGATGTCCTCGATCATGATGTTGGAGTTGTACTGACCCTCGTTGCCGCGCATCAGCACGGTCACCTCAGGCCAGTTCTGACCACCCTCATATGGTGTGCCGACCAGCAGCGACATCGCCAGCTCGGGATCGTACTGCTGGATCGCCGAGATCTCCGGGTCCTCGATGTGCCCGTAGACGCCCACCGGGACCATCGACGATGCGGGCAGGACCAGCCCGTTCGTCACGGTGACCAATCGCTCCCGGTCAACCGCGTGGCTGAGGGCCTGTCGGACCTTCAAGTCGTCAAATGGGGCGATGCCGTTGGACGGCAACAGCATCCAGATGCCCGGATAGACATACTGCCGCAGGAGCCCGGCGAGTTCGGGATCTTCTTGGAAGCGGGGCAAGTCGGACGCGCCAACGGGCGACCAGTCCAATTGTTGGTTACCCTCACCGCTGGTGAAGGCCAACGCCGCGTTGTTGCCGGGGATGATCGGGTCGATCAGGCTGGTGATGCTGATGTTCTCCGCGTCCCAGTAGCCCTCGTTCTTGGAATGCAGGGCCTCGACACCCTTCTCCCATTTGTCGAGCTTGAACGGACCGTTGGAGACGAGCGGCACATTGCCGAGCGCCCACTCCACCCCATGTTGTTCGACGGACGGACGGTGAGCCGGCACGCAAGCCAGGTACGCGACCTTCTGCGGGAAGTTCGCCCGCGGACCTTCCAGGGTCACCTCCAAGGTCCACTGGTCGACCGCCCGCAGCCCCAACTCCTCCCGGGTGGCGACTTGCCCGCTGTCTGGAGTCCCCTCCCCGGCGACCTTCGGGGTGTTCGTGCTGAACGACTCGGCGTTCTTGATGTCGTAGAGGATGAACGAGTAGACGTTCTGCGCCGACGCGCCCTCGGGCTGCGGCGACAACAGCCGGCCGAAGGACCAGACGAAGTCCTCCGCGGTAACCGGGTCACCGTTCGTCCAACCGGTGTTGTCTGGGCGGATGTTGAACGTCCAGACCGAGCCGTCCTCGTTGGCAGACCAGCTCTCGGCCCAGTCGGCCACCACGACGCCGTCTGGGTCGAAGGTCAGCAACCCGGCCCAGCACTCGAACTCGGCGTTACAGTAGAGGTCGGCATTGAAATCGTAGCTCGACGGGTCCTGCTGCATCAGGAAGTTGTAGAAGACCTGCTCGGCGTCGGGCGCTGCGCCCGGCGTTCCCTGAGCGGATACGCGGCCGATCGTCCTGCCCCCGGCTCCGAGCGCCATCGCACCCGCGCCGATACCGGCCGCGCCCTGGACCAGGCGACGACGGTTCATCGTGGCCCGACGGAGCCGCTCTTCGAGTCCCTGCCGCTGCTGGGCGGCCAACTGGGGATCCTGTGACATCGTCTGTCTCCCTTTCCGAACACAAGTCGTGAACGCTGGACAACGGTACCGTCATCGACCCGCGTCTGGCGGGGACCATTTCCCCGCATGAGCGGCCGATGCCCGGGTCGCACGACGGATCGTCAATCCCCCATCCCGCCTCCATTCCGCGCCGATCCACCTCGCGAGATGTCGACTGAGAACCGCGGCCACCCGGCCGGGTCAGTTGGGAAGTGCGGAGTGTACCTGGGCATCATTCGACTCCCTTGACGTCGAGTGCGTCGCGCATTCCGTCGCCGAGGAAGGTGAACCCGAGCATCGTCAGGCCGATCGCGGCCACCGGGAAGAGCAACATATGGGGATCGGACTGCACGTAGCCGGATTGGCTGGCGTTGCCGACCATCTGGCCCCAGCTCGCCTGGGGCGGCATGATCCCGACCCCGACGAAGCTGAGTGCCGCCTCGGTGAAGATCGCCGTCGGGATGCCGAAGGTCATGGCGACGATGATCGGGGTCAGGCTATTGGGGAGGAGGTGCTTGAACATGATCTGTATCCCACTGGCCCCGCTCACCTTCGCCGCGTTGACGTACTCCTGCTCTCGCAGCGAGAGGAACTGGCCGCGGACCAACCGGGCCTCGGTCACCCAGCCCACCAAGCCGATGGCGATGAAGATGTTGGTCAGGCCTGGGCCGAACAAGTTGAGGAAGATCATCACCAGCAGCAGTTGCGGGACCGCGTAGATCACGTCGACGAACCGCATCAGGGCATTGTCGACGGTGCCGCCGTAGTACCCGGCCAACGCACCGATCGGAACCCCGATCAGCAGGATCAGCACCTGGGCCAAGACCCCGACCACCAACGAGACTCTTGCCCCGTAGAGCAGGCGGCTGAAGATGTCGCGGCCGTTCTGATCCAACCCCGCGGGCCACGTCCAACTCGGCTCCAGGCGTGTCAGGCCCGGGTTGACGACCTCAGATTGGTTGTACGGGGCGATCACCGGGGCCAGGGCCGCCATGATGATGAAGGTGACTACCACCACGAGCCCGATAACGGCCAGTCGATTCTTGAGCAACCGGCGCCACGAGTCTCCCCAGAGACTCCGCTGGCGCGGGTTCGCCAGGGCGGACCCCAGCCCCCGGCCCGTCCCGGAAGGCGCCACGGCCGCCTCGGCCAGCGGTCCGGGGGCCACCGCCGCTGGCACGGGAACCGCATCTGCCCGATCGATGGTGTGGTCACTCACTCGGGTCTGCGCCATCGTTCCCCACCATGCGTCGGTATCGGTCGGTCGAGGTCAGGTCGTCGTCGCGTGCGGGCCGGCTCGGCTCGCCGGGGCTCAGTACCGGATCCGGGGGTCGATGAAGCCGTAGAGGACATCGACGACCAAGTTCATCACCGCCAGGAACACCCCATAGATCAGGACGACCGCCAGCACCATCGGCTGGTCCTTCGCGGTGATGCTCTCCACGAAGTAGGGGCCCATCCCGGGAATGTTGAAGACTTCCTCGACGAAGAACGACCCCGTCCCGACCGCCGCGAAGATCGGCCCGATCAAGGTCAGGACCGGGATCAGGGCGTTCTTCAGGACGTGCCGGGTGACTACCCGGCCCTCGTTCAAACCCTTGGCCCTGGCGGTCCGCACGTAGTCGGATCGGATCGCCTCGATCACGCTCGAGCGGGTGTAGCGGGCGATGGTCGCCAATGGGGCCGCTCCGAGGGCCACCGTCGGTAAGATCCAGTCACGCCACCCTTGCACGCCGCCGATATTGAAGCCCAGGTCGATCCCCTGCCCCGGTAACCAGACCGCCAGCAGCAAGATCAGCAGGAACCCCATCACGAAGTTGGGTAGGCTGTAGAATAGGATCGCCATCGTTACCGACAGGTAGTCGAGCGCCCCGTTCTGGTTCACTGCCGCGAGGACCCCGAGCGTCAATCCCACCACCACGGCGAACAGGGTCGCGAAGGCGCCAAGCCGCAGCGACACCGGGAAGGTCCGGCCTATGATCGAGTTGACACTCTGGCCCCGGTATTGGAACGAGTCGCCGAAGTCGCCCTGGACGGCGTTGGCGACGTAGATGCCAAACTGCTGGTAGAGCGGCTTGTCGAGACCGTAGTGCCGCTTGAGATCTTCGATCTGGTCTTGGGTCACGATCTGGGCGCCCTGGGGAACCACGCCGGTGCCCGGGGTCAGCTTCAAGATCGTGAACGTCAGCGCGATAAGCAGGAGCATCGTCGGAACGAACCAAAAGACCCGCCTGGCGATGTACTGACCCATCGACGCTCCTGCCCGGCGGGCGACGGTGTCGGCGCCGCGACGCCTGCCCCATCCCGCGTGAGTGTCCGGTTGGTCATCGCGCCCATGCCCGGCGTCGAGCCAATCCGCTCTCCAAGGTGAATGGCGCGGAATCTAGCACCGGCCCTGAGGGGTGTCAAGCACCCCACCGGTCCTTTTCTTGAGCTCCCGTCTGACAAGGCCAAGTGCCTTGTGCTCGGTGCCTAAAACCGCGGTCCATCGTCCCGAATCGTGGCGGCTCGAGGGCAGCGTTCGCTACGAGACCACATGCCGGACGACGAACGTTCGGTTACCTCTCCCGTACGACCGAGCACCCACGACGGGCTACGACGGTCAGAGGATGAAGGCGCTCAAGTCCTCGTCTTCGGCGACGTCGCCGACCCGCTCGGCCACGAACTCGGCCGTGATCATCACCGTCTCGCCAGCGTGCTCGTGGGCCGAGAAGGAGATCTCCTCCAACACCCGCTCGATGATCGTGTGCAGCCGCCTGGCCCCGATGTCCTCGGTCCGGGCGTTCACCAGCGTGGCCAGGCGGGCCATCTCCCGCAGCCCCTCCTCGACGAACTCCAGGGACAATCCTTCGGTCCCTAGTAGGGCCTGGTACTGCTTCGTCAGAGCGTTGCGCGGCTCGGTCAGGATCGCCAGCAGGTCGTCCTCGGTAAGGCTCTGCAACTCGACCCGGATCGGGAACCGCCCCTGCAGCTCCGGGATCATGTCGGCCGGGCGAACCTGGTGGAACGCTCCCGCCGCGATGAACAGGATGTGGTCGGTCCGGACCGGGCCGTACCGGGTCATCACCACCGACCCCTCGACGATCGGCAGGAGGTCGCGCTGCACACCGGCGCCAGACACCTCGGCCCCGTATTCGCCTTCGCCCGTGACCGTCTTGTCGATCTCGTCAATGAAGACGACCGCTGCCTCCTCGACCCGCTTCATTGCCGCCTCGACCACCGCGTCGAAGTCGACCATCCGGTTCGCTTCCTGCTGGGTCAGGATGCGGCGAGCCTCGCGCACCGACACCCGGCGCCGGACGCCCCGCCGTGCCAGCAGCCCTTCCATGATCCCCTGCACGGCGTCCTGGACATCGTCGGCCGACATCCCAGGCAGGAACTCCGACGAGCCATACTCGTCGTAGTAGCCGTCGTCGTCCATCTCGATCTCGACGGTCTCCTCGTCGAGCGCTTGCTGGTCGAGCAGATCCTGGACCCGCTGCCGCTCCCGCCGCAGGCGTCGTTCGGCCGCGGCCTCCCGCCGCCGTTGCGCCTCGCTGCTCCGCTCCTCGTCCTCCCCGGACCGGTGTCTGCCCCGCGGGGCGGGGCTGCGCTGCAGGGTCTGGAGCGACAATAGCTCGACCAAACGCTCGGTCGCGATCTTGCCGGCGGCTTCCTTGACCTGCTCGATCCGTTCGCCGTGCAGCATGCTGATCGCCACTTCGACCAGGTCGCGGATGATGCTCTCGACATCCCGGCCCACGTAGCCGACCTCGGTGAACTTGGTCGCCTCGACCTTGACGAACGGGGCGTCCACGATCTTCGCCACCCGGCGGGCGATCTCCGTCTTACCCACACCGGTCGGGCCGATCATCAGGATGTTCTTCGGCTGGACCTCCTGCCGCATGTCATCCGGCAATCGCTGGCGGCGAAACCGGTTCCGCAGCGCCACCGCCACGGCCCGCTTCGCGTCGGCCTGGCCGATGATGTAGCG
>CADCWH010000154.1 GCA_902806395.1 uncultured Thermomicrobiales bacterium
CGAGAGGGCTTCGATCCGCTTGGACATCGCCTTCTCCTGATCGAGGTTCGCCTTCAGCGCCTCGACGGCCTCCCGCTCCCCGAGATCACGGGCCATCTGGACCAGCAGGGTGTAGGTAGCGATCTCGTAGTGCTCGGTCTTGGCGGCGCCGGCGATGTTGCCCATCTCCAGGATGTCGGGGGTCGGCTCTTCCTCGTGCAGGGCCTCGTGCTCCTTCTG
Organism: uncultured Thermomicrobiales bacterium; assembly: GCA_902806395.1. The sequence continues at coordinate 220 of CADCWH010000154.1, forward strand.
CAACCCCTCGGCGGCGTAGCAGGTCGTCTCTTCCGGCGCCTCGCCCAGGGACTTGAAGACATCCTTGAGTCGCGCGATCTGCTCCTTGGTCTCTCCCTCGTGCTCCTGGAACGCCCGCTTCAACTCGGGGTGGCGGGATTCCTTCGCCAGTTCTGGCAGCATGCTCAGAATGATGTGCTCGGCGCTCATCGCGTCCGACAGTTCGTGGACGAACAACTCGCGCGGTGTGGTCAAGGCCATGGAATGCGTCTCCCCGGCACCCGGTGCCGTCGTGATACTCCCGACCCGCCCCCCGGCGGGTCCTGATGCAAGGAAAACGCAGACGGCGTGCCGCCATGAACGTACAGGGTGCCGATACGATATGAGACGCGGGGGTCGTTGTCTGGTAGTGAGAGCGACCGTCACCATGACTGCCGGACGATCGGGTCAGCGGCCCACCAGCCTCTCGGCCTGACCCAGAACCAGCGACAGTTCACCGGCCACGAACTCGGCTTCCTCGGGAATGGCCGACAGGACCGCGAGGTTGTCGAGCGCCGCCAAGAAGCGGAGCGCCGGCAGGGCGCGGCGGGCGTCGGTCGTCAGACCGAATCCGGTCTCGTAGGCATCCACTACCGGGCTGATCAAGTCATCATCGAGGTAGTGGAGGGCCATGGCGAGGTCGAGGGCCCAGCAGCCCCAACCGAACCGGCCGAAGTCGATCACCCCGGGCCGCTTCGGGACATCACCGAAGATGATGTTGCCGTCGTGGAGGTCCGCGTGAATGAGGCCGATCTCATCGGGTTCTCGCCCGAGCCGTGATAGCACGTCCGTGCCCCGTCGCAGGGCATCATTGAGGAGCCGGCGTGCGGCCGTGTCGAGTAGCGTCCCCGTTCGATTCATGAGGGTGCTAGCTGCCAACACGAAATGCGCTGCGTCATAGGTCGGGCGGGCGAATCCAGGTGGCGGCGACCAGTCGCGCGCGTGGCCGTGCAGCGTCGCGATCCTCGTGCCGATCAAGCCCGCCTCGCGCGGGTCAGGCAACCGACCCAGGCTTTCCCCTTCGACCCACCGCGAGACCGTCCAGAATGCCAGTGGCTCGCCGTTGGATCGCCGTTCGATCACGGGTGCCAACTCCCCGTCGGCCCGCCGTACCGGGTCGGACGTCGGCAGCGATGTGTCCGTGGCGAGGGCGTCAAGCCATGCCAACTCGGATATCACCGTGGCGGTCGTCTGTCCCGGCGGGTCATGCCTCCTGACGACATATGCTTGCCTCGCGACGGTGGCCTTCCAGGTCGTACCGGAGAGCCCGCCGGACAGGGCAACGACATTGACCTCGGGGAGGCCGAAAGCTGGGAGGATGCCGCGAGGAGGCGTCGACATCGCATGAATGTACCAGCCACGGGGAGCCGGGGACCACGGGCTGATCTCACCGCGAGACCACCGTGCGGGGTCTCACGGCGCGACGTGGTCGGTGCCGGGCTTCCGCGTGCATCGTTGGCTCCGCACCTGTCGGCGACTCCCGTCGCGTGATCCCGGAGCGCGGTCGATCGGTTCCGTGCCCAGGGTCGCCATCACGGGCGCTCACCGCTGATGATCCCGACGCGACCGTCACCATGGTTCCCGATTCCCTTGGTGACAAGCAGGCACGGCGACCGTACAATCGCGCTCCCCCGGGAACGGGTCGTCTGTCCCGGGCCGTTCTTTCTCCCTCGATAGGGAAGGAGCAGAGACGTGTGCGGCGCAGGGCAGGGTGAGGTCATTGCAGGGGTCGATCACCGGGTCAGGGGACACCACGGCGACCACCGGGACCGTCATCGGAGGCCGGCGACGCCCGGTATGCGAGTTTCTTCCTCGTCCCTGCCCATCTATCCGGCCCGCCGCTGGCCAGGTGTCTCACCCGTTCCCGGACTCGGCCGGCTTGTCTCCAGCGTCTCGCTGATCGCCTTCTTTGTCATCGCCGGGTTGGCCGGCGTCGCCAGTTGGGCGGGGGCGTCACCCGCTTCTGCCGCCGGGGCGTCGGGCGGAAGCCTCGCCCTCCAGGGCACCGGTGGCAACGCCTTCCTCACGGTCACCGTCACGGACGCGGGCGGTGCCTCGGTGGGCGGTGCCGCGATCTCGGCGATCGACGGGGACGTCCCGCCGACCGTCGAGGACGCCATCACAGATATGGCCGGCCAAACGAACCTGGTGAGCTTTCGCGTCGGTGACGTGGTCACCGTCACCGCCACCTCGAGCGGTCTCTCCGCGACCGGCACCGTCGCCCTGCCGGGGAACACCTCCCTCACCCTCGTGCTGACGGCCAATCCGCCACCAGCCTCCACGGCAACGATGCCTCCGCCCGTCGCGACGGCGACGGCGGTCTCCGCTCCCAGCGACACCCCCACCGTCCCGGCCGGGTCGGACCTGACGTCATTGCGGCTGGTCACCGTCGATGGGACCGGTCTTGCTTTGCCCGGGGCGGGCTACCGGGTCGAATTGCCGGACGGGTCCAGTCGTTGGGCCGATGACGGCGATGACGGTCTCACCGATGGGGTCACGACCGTCTGGTCCCTGCCCGTTGGCAGCTTGGTCACCGTGGTCCCCACGGCCGTCCCGGCCGGCCACGCCGCTCCGCTGGCGGCGATGGCCATCCTCTCTGGCAACCAGGGTTCGAATGTCTTGACCCTCGTCGCCCCTGCTACTGGGCTCGGTACGGCTCCGGCGACGGCCGCCGCGACCAGCCAGGCCACTTCGCCGCCCGGGGAGGGGAGTCGCGTCGCGCTCGCCGTCCTGACCTGCCCGAACGACCTCCTCGGCGGTCAGACTCACTACGCCTCCGGGGTCGTCGCTGGCCCCGAGGCGTGCGATGTCGGGACGGCCACCTTCATCTTCGCCGGCCCGGCCGGCACATTCGCGTTCGCCACCGGCGAGGACGGCGCCGCAGTCGCCACCCTGCCTGCCGGCACCTACGCCGTCACCCTCCGTCTGGCCGGTAGCGGCACGGACCATGGCGTCCCGGGCAGCCTCACCGTCGATGGCTTCAGTGAGGCCATCCTGACCGCCGTCGCCTACGTCACCACCGGCGCGCCTACCTCGACGCCGACCGACGGGCTCCCCGGGACGGGCTCGTTGGCCCTGGCAGTGCTGGACTGCCCGCCGGCCCGATCCGAGGCCGCCGCCGAATTCTCTGCGGGCGCACCGGGGGAGGCGATCACGGACCGGCTCGCTACGGTCCCGGGCTGCGTGGCCCGTGGGGCCCGACTGGTCGTGATCCCATTCGGGGACGCGAGTCTGGAACCGATCGCCGTGACGGTCGACGCCACCGGCCGGGCCGAGGTGCCCAACTTGCCGCCGACCGCCGACCGGGCGCCCCACCGCTTGGTCGAGCGGGAAACGGCGCGGACCGACGCGGTGGGGTTCGAGATCGAGGTCGGCAAGGCGACCGGCGTCATTGTCCGCTTCTACGCCGGTGGTGCTGGGGCGGGTAGCCCGGTCCCGGGCGACGGTACCGGTGGCATCCCCGGCGGTGGGTCCGGTCACATTGGAGACGGGACGGGTGGATTCACGTCTCGTCCGCCCTCCGGCCCGGGGGACGCCTTGCCCGCCGCGGGCACTGGGAGCGGAGGAGACGGAGGGAGCCTGGCGTCGCGCTCCGGTGGCGACCTGGCCCTGATCGCTGGCCTGCTGGCCTTGGCCCTCGCGGCCGGCATGTCGGCCATTCGCCGGTGGCGCCGATCCGAGGGCGTTGCCTGACCTGATGGGAACCGCTCGTCACCGATGAGGTGACGAGCGGTTCTCGGGCGGAGATCGGGTGTCCGCGACGAGTTCCCCGCCGTGGGGCACCCCACCGACTGCCTGCGCAGGATGGAGAGTTCTGGGAACGCGAGGTTGCACCTCCGGTCGTGCCCGACCGGGAACGGCAGGGAAACGATGAAGGGAGGCGCGGCGACTAGGCGTCCCCGTCAGTGGCAAAACGTCGGGACCAATCGTCACCCTATCCTCGGGTGCGCGGGACCGGTCGATGGCATCTCCGGACGCTTCGCACGGGCGCTCGGCGATCACTCGATCTGTGGGCGTTATCCCTCGACCTGCGAGGCGGGTCCTCATGGCCATCACAACTTCTCAGGAAACCCCTTAGCCGTTCACATCACGCGTGTTGCCCTGCCACCGACCCCTCCCCGGACCCACTGAGGAGAGACAGGCCCAGCAGGCCGGCACCGGCGAGCAGCGCGCCGCACAGCCAGAACACTGGACGGATGCCCCAGGTATCGGCGAGGATTGCCCCGGCCGCGAGCGAGAGCAGCCGCGCCGCGTTCCAGGTCACGTCGAGCACGGTGAAGACGCGCCCCCGCATCGTGTCGGGGATGGCGCCCTGCACCGTCGAGGAGAAGACCACCATCCCCGTCGACGTGTTGAGGCCGTAGACGAACAGGATCACCAGCGCGATGGGCAGAGGGGTGAAGACGGCGATCAATACGTCACCGATCCCCCGGATCACATATGGCACGAAGAGCCATCGGGCGTCGCGATAGTCACGGGC
>CADCWH010000155.1 GCA_902806395.1 uncultured Thermomicrobiales bacterium
GACCCGCTAGACCCCCTATCACTGGACCAGATCGTCGGTCGTGACATGGCTCGGGTATCATCAGCGGTGAACGCGACATTCCCGAGAACGCCCCCAGGCCGGCCGGCGGCCCGGGTCGGCGCACGCACCTGCGAGGACACCATGCCGGTCACGATCATCATGGGCGGTCAGTGGGGCGACGAGGGCAAGGGCAAACTCACCGACGCCCTGGCCGCCCAAGCCCACGTGGTCGTCCGCGCCAACGGTGGCAGCAATGCCGGCCATACGGTCCAGACCCCGGCGGGGGTCTTCAAATTCCGTCTGGTCCCTTCAGGCATCCTCAATCCCGGCTGCCTGTGCGTGATTGGCGCCGGTGCCGTGGTCGATGTCTCCATGCTGGTCGCCGAGATGGATGCCCTCGCAGCCCGTGGCATCGACACGTCTGGCCTCCGCCTCTCGGACCGGGCTCACCTCGTCCTCCCGTATCACCCACGGCTCGACAAGATGGAGGAGGCGGCCCGATCTGGCGAAGAGATCGGCACCACCCTCAGCGGCAACGGTCCCGCCTACGCCGACAAGGTGAGTCGCCGCGGGATCCGTGCCGGGGATCTGCTCGACCGGGATGACCTTGACCGCCTGGTCCGCCGGGAGGTCGCCGCCAAGAACCGACTGCTCGCGATCGGCGACGACCCCGAGCCGATCGACCCGGACGCTCTGCTCGCTACCCTACGCCCGATCATCGAGCGCCTCGGACCCGTGGTCGTCCCTTCAGAGGTGCTCGTCCAGGACGCCATCGACGCCGGTCGCCAAGTCATGATCGAATGCGCCCAGGGGCCTCTCCTCGACGTGGATAACGGCACCTATCCCATCGGCACCTCGTCCTCACCGACGGCCGCGGGAGCCTGTCAGGGTGCCGGGGTCGCCCCCACCCAGGTAGACCGGGTGATCGCGGTCTTCAAGGCGTACAGCACCCGCGTAGGCGCCGGGCCCATGCCGACCGAACTCCACGACGCCACCGGCGACCTGATCCGCGAGCGCGGCCGGGAGTACGGCACAGGGACCGGCCGGCCCCGCCGGACCGGCTGGTTTGACGCGGTCGCCGCCCGCCATGTCGTCCGCCTCAACGGGGTGACCGAGGTCGCTCTGACCTTGGTGGATGTGCTCGATCCCTTCCCGACCATTCCGGTATGCGTCGCATACCGGCTCGACGGGCGAGAGATTCACCACCTGCCCGCCAGAGCCGGTGATCTGGCCAGGGTCGAACCTGACTACGACGGGCGACCGGGCTGGACGGCTCCGACCGACGGGGCGCGCCGCGTCGAGGACCTGCCCGGTTCGGCCAGGGACTACATCGCATTCATCGAGGGTCGCCTCGGAGCCCCGATCACGCTGGTCGGCGTCGGCCCGGATCGAGAGCAGCTCATCCCCGTCCCGACCGACGTGCCGAGCCTGATCACTGCCTAATTCGCCCCGCCCCGACGAGTGCCGTGCCGGTCACATCGCTCGACCCCGTGCTCCCGGCCGACCTGGCAGCCGTCACGCAGTTCAGTCAGCCCACAGTCCCGACTCGGCTCGTGGCTCGCGGCCCAGCAGTCCGGCGATGGCGTCCGCCGGGGAGCGGCCCTCGAAGAGGACCCGTGCCATCTCCTCCAGGATCGGCATGTCTACCCCCTCCCGAGCGGCCAGTTCACGGCCGGCTCGGGTCGCGAATACGCCCTCGACCACACTCGTCGAGCCAGCTAGCGCCGCCTCGGCCGATTCGCCCGCGGCGATCCGGCGACCAAACTGGTTGTTCCGGCTGAGCGGGCTCTGGCAGGTCGCGATCAGGTCTCCGATCCCGGCCAGTCCGGCAAAGGTCAGTGGGTCGGCGCCCATCGCCACGCCGAGTCTCCCCATCTCCACGATGGCCCGGGACATGAACGCCGCCTTCGCACTGTCACCGAAGGCCAAGCCTTCACCGATGCCCGCCCCGATCGCGTAGACATTCTTCAGCGCCGCCGCGATCTCCACCCCGACCACGTCACCCGAGATGTAGGGCCGGAAACGCTCACTCGCGAGCGCGGCCCGGACTCGGTCAGCGGCGACCGCCGGACCGGCGACGACCGTCGCCGCCGGCTTGCCCGCCGCGATCTCACCGGCCAGGTTGGGTCCAGACAGGGCACAGACCCGCCCCAGGACCGCCTCGCCCAACTCCGACGCGATGACCCCGGTCATCGTCAGCAACGACCCCTCCTCGAATCCCTTCGTCGCGCTGACCAAGGTCGCCTCGCCGACGTGCGGCGCGATCCGGCGGACCGTCTCGCGGACCATCTGACTGGGCACGACCACGATTACGGTGCCCGCCCCGTCTAGGCAACGCCCCACGTCGTCGGAGATCAGGATCGAATCTGGAAGGGGAACACCGGGCAGCCGACGGCGGTGTTCCCGCGTGCGGGCGACCGTCGCTGCATCGGCGGGATCGCGCACCCAGAGCCGGGCCTGTCCCCCAGCCCGCCCGACCAGAAGCGAAAGCGTCGTCCCCCACGCTCCGGCCCCGACGACCGCGACCGTTCCCGCATCGCCACCCACCGCATTCCCCCGTGTTGATCGATGCCACCCCGGATCCCACATCGACACATGATCGGACCCGGCGTCCGCCGAGGCATGATCTCGTGGTTCGGCCGCGCGCCGGGCAGTGCTCCGGGCGATACTACCGGGAGATGTGACTGACCGTGATCACCGTCTGTGACGGCCCTGACGTGGGGCCGTCGCGCACCCCGAGGACAGCGACATGGATGCCCTGCCTACCGCCGAACCGACGATCCTCGACGCCACTGCCATCCAGCGCATCATCCCCCATCGCTATCCCTTCCTGCTGATCGACCGGATCGTCCGGCTTGAGGCGGGAGTCGGGGCCGTCGGGATCAAGAACGTCACCATGGGCGACCAGTTTTTCCAGGGTCACTTCCCCGGCTATCCGGTCATGCCCGGGGTACTCATCGTCGAGGCGATCGCCCAGGTCGGCGCGGTCGCCCTCCTCTCCCTGCCCGAGCTCGCGGGCCAGATCGCCTTCTTCGCCGGCATCGATGACATCCGCTTCAAGCGGCAGGTGGTCCCCGGCGACACCCTCCGTCTCGAGGTCGAGATCGGCAAGCTCCGCCGAAACGTCGGCACCGGAACCGGTGTCGCGACCGTGGACGGCGTCGTCGCCTGCCGGGGCTCGTTCATGTTCGCGATGGCTCCCGCCCCCACTGACGTCGAGACCGGGGCAGCAGCGGGCACGCCCGCTTCGTGATCTCGCCTACCCATGGTCTGGTCGCCCCCGGCGACCGACCGGGTATGCTTTGCGCCGTCGTTCCTGGAGAAACTCCTCCGGACCGTGACAGACACGGTGGTCTGGAAGGCAGGTGTGTCGGCGGTGGCAGCATCGGGTCGGGTGATCGGCATCATCCTCATCATCGCGGGCCTCGTGCTCGGTGTGGCCGTGACGGCGTATCTCGTCCTCGGGAACCGGGAAGGGAACCTGACCGGCAGCGCCGCCGTCTTCGGGATCATCCTACTCTTCGGGGTCCTGATCCTGCCCATGCTCGGCGGCGGCGTGTTCTTGTTGCTCCGCGGCAAGTCGGAGGCGAAGGACCTCGCCGAAGTTGCCCAGGAGCGGCGCCTGCTCGACATCGTCAAGACGCGCGGCACCGTCTCGATCGAGGACTTGGTCCTCGACATGCGAACGAGCCGCGACGCCGTCCAGGCCGACCTCTACGACTTGGTCGGCCGGGGCCTGTTCACGGGTTATGTCGATTGGGACAAGGGTCAACTCCACTCGGTCGAGGCTAAGCAACTCCAGGGGCGACAGACCTGCCCAAATTGCGGCGGCGCGGTCGAGCTGGCCGGCAAAGGTCTGATCAAATGTCCCTACTGCGGCGCCGAGATCTTCCTGTAGTCCGTCCACCCGGCCACGTTCCCGGGACCATCAACCAGACCAGGAGGTCACCATGGCCAATCGTTTCGACGCCCGCTCGGCCCGCAAGGGCGGGGACGACACCGTCATGCGGGCCGA
>CADCWH010000156.1 GCA_902806395.1 uncultured Thermomicrobiales bacterium
CCCTACCCCCTGATCGCTGGGACGATGTCACCCAGTTACCTTTCTGGAGGCCTCCGATGTCTGACCGGCCGATGATCGGCATCACTCCCTCTCCCTTTACGGACGAGGCGTCTCACGGCACATTTGAGCGCTATGCGACGTCGACGACGTATGTCGACGCGGTCCTCGCCGCGGGTGGCATCCCGTTGATCTTGCCTCCTCAACCGAGTCACGCTGGGGAACTGCTCGATAAGGTCGACGGGCTCCTGCTCAGCGGCGGTGGCGATGTAGCCCCCGAACGATATGGCGATACGGAGACCCATCCCGCGACCTACGGAATCCACCCCCTCCGAGACCAGTTCGAACTTGATCTGGTCTCGGCCGCACAGGCGCGCGACATGCCGATCTTGGCGATCTGCCGTGGCGTGCAACTCTTGAACGTCGCTCGCGGTGGGTCGCTGGTCCAGGATTTGGCCTCTAGTGGCCAGGCGAGCATCGAACATCGCCAACAGGAGTCGGGCCTGGGGATGGACGACATCGGCCACGACGTGACTCTGGACGATCAGTCTCCCCTCACGTCTGTCTTCGGACGGGAAATGATCGGCGCCAACTCCTTCCACCATCAGGCAATTGCCAAGGTCGGTCAAGACCTTCGCGTGATCGGCCGGGCGAGCGACGGCACCATCGAGGCGGTCACCGACGACGCACGGTCCTTCATCGTCGGCGTGCAGTGGCATCCCGAGATGCTCTTTCGTCGCCACGTCGATCATCTCGCCCTCTTCACCGCCTTCGTGCGAGCGGCGACTGGGATTCGCTCCCTGGCGTGATGCGGGATCCCGCGTGATGATGGGGTGACCTCGGATGTCGAGGTCACCCCACTCTCGGTTTGTCTAGTTCGGTCTCAATCTAATGGCTGATATGCGGGCCGCTAGGTCGTCCCCGCCCTAGGCACTGACTTGGGCAGGGACGCGTCCTTTGCCGGAAGGTGGTGGCACCACCACCGGCTTGGTGTCGGCCAAGCCCGCCCGCAACTGGGGAAGGGCCTCGGATAGGACCTCGTCAATCGTCGTCGCCAGGACGAAGCGCATCTCCGCCTTCAGCGGCTCGGGCAAGTCGTCGAGATCCACCTCGTTCCGCTTGGGTAGGACGAAGGTGGTTACCCCGGCTCGCCGGGCGGCCAGCGCCTTCTCCTTGATCCCCCCAACCGGCAAGACCTGACCACGCAGGGTGATCTCCCCCGTCATTGCCACATCCTCGCGGACGGGGATGCCCGAGAGCAAGGACACCAGTGCCGTCGTCATCGCCACGCCGGCCGAAGGACCGTCCTTCGGGATCGCCCCCGCCGGGACGTGCAGGTGGATGTCCGACTTATCAAAGAAGGCCGGATCGATGTTCAGGTCCACCGCTCGCGAGCGGACGTAGGACAGGGCCGCCTGGGCCGACTCCCGCATCACGTCGCCAAGCTGCCCGGTGACCGTCATCGTGCCCTTGCCGGCCATTCGGCTGGCCTCCAGGAACATGATGTCCCCACCGACGCTCGTGACGCCTACCCCGATCGAGACACCCGGCTGCGCCGTCCGCGCCGCGAGCTCTTCATATTGGAATCGCGCCCGGCCCAGGTACTCCCGCACCTGGCTCGGTCCGATGGTCGGGCTCACGTCCCGCCCCTCGGCAAGGCGCGTCGCGATCTTGCGGCAGAGGGTGCCGATCTCTCGCTCTAAGTTGCGTACCCCGGCCTCCCGGGTATGCCCCTGGATCACGACTAACAACCCCGCCTCATCGAACTCAAACCGGTCCAACGGCAGGCCGTGCGCCTTCAACTGCTTGGGGATCAGGTACTTACGCGCGATTTGGAGCTTGTCCTCGTCGGTGTAGCCATTGAGGTCGATGATCTCCATCCGGTCTCGCAGCGGTGCCGGGATCGGGTCGAGCAGGTTCGCCGTGGCGATGAACATCACCTTGGACAGGTCGAACGCGACATCGAGGTAATGGTCGCGGAACGTCCCGTTCTGCTCCGGATCAAGCACTTCCAACAGGGCTGAGGAGGGGTCGCCTCGCCAGTCATTGCCGATCTTGTCGACCTCGTCCAAGACGAACACCGGGTCATTAGTCCCCACCCGCCGGATGGCCTGCACGATCCGGCCCGGCATCGCGCCGACGTACGTCCGGCGGTGACCTCGGATCTCCGCCTCGTCGCGAACGCCGCCGAGCGACATCCGGGTCATCTCGCGTCCCAGGGAACGGGCGATCGACTGGGCCAAGCTGGTCTTGCCGACGCCCGGCGGGCCGACGAAGCACAGGATCGGCTCCCGGCTCGGGATCGGCTCGTCGCCTCCGCCCTCCGAGCGGTGGAGCTCCTGCTTCAACTTGCGGACCGCCAGATACTCCAAGACCCGGTCCTTGATCCGGTCGAGACCATAGTGGTCGGCCTCCAGGATCTGGCGCGCCTTCGCGACATCGATCTCACCCTCGCTGCTGGTCTGCCAGGGCAACGCCGTCAGCCAGTCGAGGTAGGTCTTGATGACCCCGTACTCGGCCGCGGCCGGCGGGAGCTTGCTGAGCCGGTCAAGCTCGCGGCGGGCTTCCCGCGCGGCCTCCTCCGGCATGTTGGCTTCATCGACCTTGGCCCGGAGCTGGGACAGCTCCGCCTCGGTCTCGTCACCCTCGCCTAGCTCGCGCTGGATTGCCTTCAACTGCTCGCGCAGGTAGTACTCCCGCTGGGACTTCCCCAACTCCTCCTGCACGTCGGATTGGATCTTCTTGCCTAACTCGAGGACATCGAGTTCCTTAGCGATAAAGGCGTTGAGCTGGACCAGTTTTTCGTGAATCGAATCCAGCTCCAGCAGCGACTGGCGCTCCGTCGGCTCCATCCGCAGGTTCGTGGCGACCAAATAGACCAGGTGCCGTGGGTCCTCGACGTTCAGGGCTGCGGTGACCAACTCGTCCGGCAGGTGCGATACCAGGGAAACCAGCCGTTGGAACAACTCGACCGTATTCCGGGTCAGCGCTTCGATCTCGACCGTAGATTCGGTCGTCTCGGGGAACGTCACAACCGCGGCTCGCAGGAACGGCTCCTCCTGCGTGAACCGCATGATCCGCATCCGCTCGACACCCTGGATGGCGAGGCGCACCGAACCGTCGGGCACTCGCATCATCTGGTGGATCGTCGCGATGGTGCCGATCCGCAGCACGTCGTCTGGACCCGCACCCTCCTGTTCGTCGTCCTTTTGGAGGACTAACGCGACCCGGCGATCACCGGACATGACGTGGTCGATCAACCGGAGCGACCGTGCCTGGGCCGCAGCGAGGGGGACGACCGTCTGGGGAAAGACCACCGTGCCCCGCAGCGGCAGCACAGGCAAGTCTTCCTCGGCCGGTGAATCGGTGTCCTCGGCTGACGCCACGCTCGCGGTGTCCTCGTTCGTCTGGTCAATCAGGGTCTCGTCCGTGTCGTTCAGGATCTCGTTGTCCTGCGTGTCCCGTGTCGTGTCCGTATCGGTCGTCCTTTCTTGTCCGTCGTCGGCGTGGAGGGAGGATCCCTCCGCTAGGTCCTGGTTCTCTTCCGGAGCGGGAATAGGGGCATCGCGTCGCGTCTCGTCGTCCATGGGTTAGGCCCCTCCGTCCTCGTCTCGAACACTCGTCTGTGGGAGGGAGGCACCTTCGCCCCCGGCACCCACCGCGACCTCGCCCGCGCGCCGCGCCACGATCAGGCGGGCGGCCTGGCGCGGCAACGTGATCTGCAAGATGCCATCGCGGTACTCGGCCTCGGCACGGTCCACATCGATCGGAAACGGCAGGAAGACATCGGCCCCGAACGCTCCATACACGACGTGGGCCTCGTGGTACGACCTGCGCTCGGTATGGGGACGATCGGGCCGCTCACCATAGATAGTGAGCCTGTCCCCCTCGACGCCGACCTCCAGCCGCTCCTGGTCCATCCCGGCGATCTCCGCCCGGACGACCAGTGCCTGGTCGGTCTCATAGACCTCCAGTGGCGGGCGCCAGACGTTGGACACCCCGGCCGCGAAGGCCGGCCGGCCCGGGATCAGGGCCCGGAATACCTCTTCCATCTCTCGCTGGATCCGCAACGGGTCGCGTCCTCGAACCCGCTTCACCACGTACATATCGTCTCCTCCACACCGGCCGACCGGGTCTGCTGTCACGGCGTCGGCAGCCGCAATACAGGCCGCCGCTCACCCGCTACCGCCGGACCCTGCCGCGCGTCGACACGCGCCCGTCGGACCAACGATGGTCATTATACATCGCCGATGCGAAAGTCTGCTACGTATCGTATAAACTATCAACGAGAAAGTGAAGGCCGGCGTGATCTCCCATAACGCCGGGAGACCGCCCCAAAACGGGGCGGTCTCCCGACGGACTCACATCAGGGATGACTGACCGGACGGCCGGATTCGCCGCGATGGGTCGGCCTTAGGACCAGAGGTAGAGGATCACCGCGCTGCTGAAGGCCCAGCCGATCACGCTCGCCAGCAGCGGTCGATCGACGAACATCAGCGATTCCGGGCTACCGCCAAGGTGGCGGCGATAGATCAAGTAGAGGTAGCGGAAC
>CADCWH010000157.1 GCA_902806395.1 uncultured Thermomicrobiales bacterium
ACATATCGGCGATGCCCGTTTTGTTCTCCTCGGAGAGTCGTCACACGGGACGCACGAGTTCTATCATGAACGGGCCCGCATCACACGCCGGCTCATCGAAGATCGCGGGTTCACCGCCGTCGCGGTCGAGGCGGACTGGCCAGACGCTTACCGCGTCAATCGTTACGTACGGGCGGGCAGTGAGGACGTAGACGCCGCACTATCCGGTTTTACGCGCTTCCCCGCGTGGATGTGGCGCAATGTGGTGGTGCGCGACTTCGTCGCTTGGTTGCGAGGACACAACGCGTCGGTTCCGGACGGTTCAGCCAGGGCCGGCTTCTATGGTTTGGACCTCTACAGCCTTCGCGAATCAATGGATGCCGTCGTGGAGTATCTCGATCGGGTGGACCCGGAGGCGGCCGACCGGGCTCGCCATCGCTATGGATGCTTCGACCACTTTGGTGACGACGCACAGCGCTATGGGTATGCCACGAGCTTCTGGGACACGGAACCATGTGAGGACGGCGTCGTCGACCAACTGCTTGAACTCCGTAGCCGGAGCGCCGGCTACGCCGATCGAGATGGGCGATCAGCCGAGGACGAGTATTTCTTTGCCGAGCAGAACGCGCGGCTGGCCAAGAACGCGGAGGCGTATTATCGCTCGATGTTCCGCGGACGAGTCTCGTCCTGGAACGTCCGAGATCGGCACATGGCGGAGACCCTCGACGCTCTGGTGAACCACCTGGACAGCGCCGGACAACGGACCAAGACGGTGGTATGGGCGCACAATTCCCATCTCGGTGACGCGCGTGCGACCGAAATGGGGCAGGCGGGAGAGATCAACCTGGGTCAACTGGTCCGCGAGCGATACGAAGACGATGCGTTCCTCATCGGGTTCAGCACCTATTCAGGGACGGTCACCGCCGCCTCGGACTGGGGAGCCCCGGGAGTGCGAAAGCGCGTCCGCCCCGGGCTGCCCGGAAGCTTTGAGGAATTGTTCCACGAGGTCAGCCTACCATCGTTCGTGCTGCCCCTGTCCGAAACGTCGTCCGCGTATCGTCGCCACCTAGACGAACCACGATTGCAGCGGGCGATCGGTGTGATCTACCGCCCGGAGACGGAGCGGCTCAGCCACTATTTCGAAGCCCGGCTGGCAGCGCAGTTCGATGCCCTCATCCACATCGACCAGACGCGGGCCGTCGAACCCTTAGAGATAAACCCGGGTTGGACCTCGGGAGAACCACCTGAGACCTATCCATCAGGGATGTAGATGAGGCAGGCCATTCATGGGCCAAGTGTGTCGTGCTGGGTCGGGTGTGACGGTGGCTACGATGACCGGGTTGACTACGGAGCGGGTGCGAGGGCATGGCCCCGGATCGTATTCGGCGGAAGCGGAATTACCCTACCTCCCCGAACGAGCGTGTCACGAGGCGCGGGTTGGCGTCACATGAGCGTGTTCGTCGTCGCGTTGGGATTCAGCTTCTTTGCCTGTCACGAGATCGACGCCGTCCGGGCAGCCGAGTGGCGCATCCTGCCCGGGTTGTCTCGCCTGGGTGACGCCGACGGGTTTCGCGCATTCGCGATCCTCCACCTTCCGCTGTACTGCGCGCTCGTTTGGGCGCTCGTCGACGGCGGTAGCCAGGCGGACGGTGCCGTGCCGGTCGGCTTGGACATCTTCTACGTGCTGCACGCTGGCGCGCATATCGTCCTGCGAAACGTGACCCGGAACGCGTTCCGGGGCCAGACATCGTGGGTCTTCATCCTTGGCGCGGCGTTCTGCGGCATCGCCCATCTGATTCTGACCTTGACCCCATGACCGGCGGAGGATGGCAGCGGGTGACCCATCGGGCGATCCCCGCTCTTTCGCGTGCCGGATACACGGTGAACGGTCCTGGCCACATGCGGGTAAGGACCGGAGTAGTTATCCCATCGTGCTGATCCGGCGGGCTCGCTCAGTGCGAGGTCGCGACCTCCCAGGCACGATGGCCGCGTTTCATAGAGTTCGGCCCCGATGTGACCCGGTAGGCGCTTGACCAGAGGGGGATCACCGGGGCACGACGAACGGGATGATGCCCACGGGAGCCTCGCTGCGTGAGGACACGCGCGGGGGAACAGGGTTCCGGCCCCCATCCTAAGGAACTACTCCACGACGTGCGTCGGATTACGGACCCGTTGCTCATCGCAACGGTGCGGGGACGTCAACTTCAGGAGGCGAGGTAGCGCAGCCAGACGTAGACGCTGGCGATCGCGAGCGACACCAGTGTGAACGGGAGACCGATCCGGGTGAATCCCCAGAACCCGATCGGCTCGTTGCGCCGCTCGGCGATGCCGACGGCGACCACATTGGCCGAGGCGCCGACGAGCGACCCGTTGCCACCCAGGCAGGCGCCGAGCGCGAGTGACCACCAGAGTGGTGCCACGTCTGGATGGGATGCCAACGCTTGGTCGTCCAAGCCGGCGAGGTCGGGAAACAGCAGGCGGGCCACGGAGAAGGTGAGGGGAATCATCGTCGCCACGGCCGGGATGTTGTCCACGATGGCCGAGACGATCGCCGCGAACCAGAGGATCGTCAGGACCGTCAGCGTCACGTTGCCGTCGGTCAGCGAGACCGCCCGCCGGGCGATCCGGTCCAGCAGGCCGATCTCCTCTAAACCGCCGACGAGGACGAACAGTCCGATAAAGAAGAAGATGGTGGGCCACTCGACCTCGGCCAGTACCTCATGCACATTGATCCGGCTAAGCAGGAGCAGCAGGATTGCGCCGAACATCGCCACGGTGCCCGCCTGGAGGTGGAGGGCACCGTGGAGGATGAAGCCGAGGATCGTCAGGCTCAGAACGCTGAGCGATTTGCGCAGCAAGGGAGCATTGCCGATGTGGACGCGGGCATTGGCCCTCGACAGTGCCGCGCGAGCCTCGGCGGACGGGGTGGTGAAGCGCTCCGACCGTCCATAGACGAGCCAGAAACCGGCGATCGTGATGGGGATCAGGACGACGACCAAGGGACCGAGATTCGTGATGAAGGCGACGAAGTCGAGTCCGGTCGCACTGCCGATCAAAATGTTCGGCGGGTCGCCGATCAGCGTCGCGGTGCCACCAATATTGCTGGCGATGACCTGGGTGATCATGAAGGGGCGCGGGTCGAGGCCCAGGTCGTCGCAAATCGCGATCGTGACCGGGACCATCAGCAGGATCGTGGTCACGTTGTCGAGGAATGCCGACGCGATCGCCGTGAAGACGGCAAAACCGACCATGAGGCTCCAGGGATTGCCTCCGACCGCGATCGCCGTCCGCCAACCGGCATACCGGAACGCGCCGGTCCGTCGCAGGACGTTGACCAAGATCATCATGCCGATCAGCAACGCCAGCGTGTTGAAGTCGATGGCGCCGACGGCTTGGTCCTGGTCGAGGACGCCAAAGGCGATCATCAGGGCGCCGCCGGCAAGGGCGACCACGGTCCGGTCGAGCCGTTCGCTGACGATGACCACGTAGGTCACCAGGAAGATCGTCGTGGCGATGGTCAGGTCGGACACGGCGAGATTCTCCCGGGGCGCGGTCGAGCGACTCTGTCGCGACAACACAAAAAGGGACCGCCCACTGGCAGTCCCCCCCTAGCCGCGCGGGTACGGGGTACGCGGCACCCCCTCAGGACGGAACGTCCCTGTACCGGATCATGGTATCAGGGTCGGGATGGTGTCGGTCGAACGTGCTCTTCCGAGAAGGTCGGGAAGGTACGGATGCGTACGACTGGTCGATCCCGGAGGGAGATGAGCGCGGCACGGGATCATCTGCGTAAAGTTGCTCCAGATCGTCGCGGCGCTTCCCTGGCGCCGGTCGCATTGCGCGTCAGCGACGGCTGACGGGGAAACGCGGGCCAGCGTCTCTGGAATACGATGAATGGGGGATGGGCCGCTGGTACCATCGACCGGACCGGTGTCCGGTGCGGGGACTGCCACAATTTGAAGGCGCTTGGCGAGGCACGGATCGGCGCT
>CADCWH010000158.1 GCA_902806395.1 uncultured Thermomicrobiales bacterium
CTCTCCTGCACCGCCGCGTCCGGTAGCCCGACCACCACCATCCCCGGCTGCCCGGTCCCCACGTCGACTTCGACCTCGACCAGCACCCCGTCCAACCCGACGACCGCACAGCTAAAGACCTTCGCCAGCACGCGGCCTCCCCTCCCCGGCCAGTCTCACCCGGCCGTCCTCGCCATCTCGTCCTTTCCCGCCTCGCGGCGGCCGATCATAGCACGCGCACCCGACATCTCGGTCGAGCCGGACGACCCCTCTCTCAGGACCATCCGACCCGCACCGTCCCCCCTCGGCCGTCATGGAGGAACTCGGTACGGTTGCTCTGGGTCAGAGTCAGACGAGGTCGGGATACCGTCGTCGTGCGCTGCCCCGTCCTGCCGTGGTGTCGGGTTGAGGGGACGTGTCCAACACTTGCCTCGCTCCGGCCCCCTCGTCCCCCGGCGGGGCAAACCGCTCTTGCCGTAGCGACGATCTCCCTCTCCACGACGGTCATGCTGGCCCGACTGGCCCGGTCGTGGTACATATCGGGGCGTGGCGCCGGAGCAGGTGTCTTTCTCCGGTGGCGAGGCGGCCCCCGACCATCCCGTCCCCGACCCCTCGCGGAGGAGCACCCCGTCTCACCCATGACCGCCCCCATCGCCGACGGTCGCCTGAAACTGGCGATCCAGCGCTCCGGCCGCCTGACCGACCCGACCCTCGCCCTGCTCGCCGCCATCGGCCTCGACTTCGAGAGCTACGGCCAACGCCTCATCTCCCACTGCCGCAACTTCCCCCTCTCCATCCTTTACGGGCGCGACGACGACATCCCCGAACTCGTCGCTCTCGGCACCGCCGACCTCGGCATCGTCGGCCGCAACCTGGTCCACGAGGAAGAGCGCGAGGTCGTCGAGTTGCTCCCCCTCGGCTTCGGCCGCTGCTCCCTGGTCGTCGCCGTCCCCCGTGACTCCCACTTCCAGGAGCCCGCCGACCTGGCCGAGTGCCGCGTCGCCACGTCCTACCCGCACAGCACCCGGGGTTTCTTCCGCGCCCTCGGCGCCTCCCCGGAGGTGATCACCATCAGCGGCTCGGTCGAGGCCGCCCCGGCCATCGGATTGGCCGACGCCATCGTGGACCTCACCGCCACCGGATCCTCCCTGCTCCTCAACGACCTCCGCCCGATCGCCACGATCCTCGAATCCGAGGCTGTCTTGGTCGCCAACCCGACCACCCACGCGAGCGCGGCCGGCCTGGTGATCATCGAACGCCTCCTCCTCCGCGTCCGGGCCGTCAACGCTGCCCGGCGGTATAAATACGTGATGATGAACGCCCCCGAGGCCGCCCTCCCCGCCATCCGCGCCGTGATCCCTGGCCTCAAGGCCCCGACCATCGTTCCTCTCGACAAGGCCGGCTGGGTCGCTGTCCACGCCGCCCTCTCCGAGGAAGATTTCTGGGAATCCGTCGAGCGCCTCCGCGCCGCCGGCGCCACCGAAATTCTGGTCTCATCCCTCGAAAAACTCCTGCTCTGACCGTCCAACCGGCGAACCGTCTCGCCGCCTCACATCCGGAGCCCGCCATGACCGCCCCATCGGCCCTCGACCTCACCGCACTCGTCCGCCCCGCCGTGCACGCGATATCCAGTTACGTCCCGGCCAAGGTCGAGCCGGGCACCGAGCGGGTCATCAAGTTGGACATGAACGAGTCTCCCTACGGTCCCTCGCCACGCACCCGGGCCGCCCTGACCGACTTTGTCGCCACCCAGCGCTACCCGTCCTTCGACGCCATCGAGTTGCGCGAGCGGGTCGCCCCCTACCTCGGCGTCCCGGTCGAACAGGTCAGCGCCGGGGCCGGCCTCGACGATGTCCTCAACAACCTGATGACCTTGTTGATCGACCCGGGCGATGAGGTCGTCATCTCCGAACCCACCTTCGGCGTCTACCGCGCCCTGGTCTCCCTCCGGGGCGGCATCACCGTCGACGTCCCGCTCACCCCGGCCCCCGACTTCGCCCTCCGCCCCGATGCGATCCTGGCCGCCATTACCCCCCGGACCAAGATGATCGTCATCTGCGACCCCAATAACCCCACAGGCAACGCCTTCGATCCCGTCTCGGTCGAGCGCGTCGTCGCCGGTGCCCCGTGCCTGGTCGCTATCGACGAGGCCTACGCCGAGTTCGCCGGCACCAGCGCGATCGGGCTGATGGCCCACTACGACAACGTCTGCGTCCTACGCACCATGAGCAAATTCGCCGGCCTGGCCGGGATGCGCGTCGGCTACGGTGCCTTCCCCGCCTCGCTGATGCCCCTCCTCTGGCGCGTGACTCCCGCCTTCTGCAACCTCTCCGCCGCGTCCCAGGTCGCCGCGATCTCCTCACTGGCCGACCTCGACTACCTCAGCCGCGAGGTGGTCGGCCGCCTCATCACCGATCGCGACGCCCTCGTGGCCGACCTCCGCGCCATCCCGGGTGTCGAGCCGTTCCCGAGCGTCACCAATTTCATCCTCGCCCGCCTCCCCGTGGAAGATGCCGGTCCGGTCGTCGCCCGCATGGCTGGTCGCGGCGTGTTCGTCCGTCACTTCGCCAATCCCGCCCTCGGCCTGCGTGACTGCCTCCGCGTGAGCGTCGGGACCCCTTCCGAACATGCCGTCTTCCTCGACGAACTCCAGGCCGCCCTGGCGACGGAGGGAATGGCCGCGTGAGTGCCCTCCCCGTGACCTACCGTCGTGCCCGCATCGAACGCCAGACTGGCGAGACCACGGTCGCCCTCGACCTGACCTTGGACCCAACCCCAGGTGCCGTCCCGGGAACCATCGTCACCGGCGTCGCGTTCCTGGATCACATGCTCGATGCGGTGGCCCGCCACGGTCACCTCGGCCTCGACGTTCGCGCCTCCGGCGACGCCGCCATGGACCCGCACCACACCGTTGAGGACGTCGGTATCTGTCTCGGTTTGGCCCTGAAGCAGGCTCTCGGCGACCGAACCGGCATCGCCCGCTACGGTCACGCCTACGCTCCCCTGGATGAGGCTCTGGCCCGAGTGGTGGTCGACTGCTCCGGACGGCCCTACACCCACGTCGAAGGCGTCATGCCCGAACCACTCATCGGCACTGACTTCGCCGCCAGTCTCGTCGAGGAGTTCTGGCGCGCCGTCGCCACGAACGCCGGCCTGACCATGCACGTCGACCTGCTCCGGGCGCGCAACGCCCACCACGCCGCCGAGGCCATCTTCAAGGCCGCGGCACTCGCCTTGCGCGCCGCCGTCGCACCGCTGGGCGATCCGGACCGGGTGCCCTCCACCAAGGGGATGCTCGCATGATCGCCATCGTCGACTACGGCGCCGGCAACCTCCGCTCGATCAGCCGCGCCCTGGCATCCCAAGGCGCCGAGGCCGTCATATCCGGAGACCCGCGGACCGTCGGATCAGCCGACGCGGTGATCCTCCCGGGCGTCGGCAACGCCGGCCACGCCATGGATACCCTCGGTCGTCTCGGCCTGATCGATCCCCTGCGCGCGGTGGTCAGGCGCGGCTCCCCCATGGTCGGCGTCTGCCTCGGCATGCAACTCCTCTTCGGCCACCAGGAAGAGGGCGGCGGCCAGGGACTCGGCTTCCTGCCCGGCCGTGTCCGCCGCCTCGCCGGTCCGGTCAAGGTTCCCCACATGGGTTGGAACCGCGCCCGCATGGTGCGCGACGGTCAATTCGGTGAAGCCGGCGACGAGCGGGACTACTACTTCGTCCACTCCTATGTCGTCGAGCCGGACGACCCGGCCGACGTCCTCGCCGAGACGACCTACGGCGAGGCGTTTCCGAGCATCGTCGGCCGCGACAACGTCGTCGGTTTCCAGTTCCACCCCGAGAAGAGCGGTGCCGCCGGCCTGGCCCTCCTGGCCGTCATCGCCGCCGGGGGAACGGGATTCGGGCGCGCCGCTGCCAGCCACCCCATCTTGGCCCCCCTCGGCACCGGCGCGGGCGCCTCGAGCGCCTCGTGATCGTCTACCCTGCCATCGACATCCGCGACGGCCGCTGCGTCCGCCTGGTCGAGGGCGACTTCGCTCGCGAGACCGTCTTCCTCGATGACCCCGCCGACGCCGCCCACCGCTGGCACGCGGCCGGCGCCAGCTGGCTCCATGTTGTCGACCTCGACGCCGCCCGTTCCGGCACCCCTGTCAATGTCGAGGCCGTCCGCCGCATCCGCGCTGCCGTCCCGATCCCGATCCAGTACGGCGGGGGACTCCGCACCCTCGCCGATATCGAGACGATGGTCGCATCCGGCATCGACCGCGCCGTCCTCGGCTCCGCCGCCGTCCATGACGACAGTCTGGTCAGCGACGCCGTGGACCGCTACGGCGACCGCGTCGCTGTCGGCCTGGACGCCCGTGACGGCCTCCTCGCCGCTGACGGCTGGCTCGCCCAGACCCGCGTCCCCGCCCTGGACCGTGCCCTCGCCGTGATCGCCCTCGGCGTCACGACCCTCGTGGTCACCGACATCCGGCGCGACGGCACCGGCCAGGGCCCCAACGTCACCGCCTTGGCCGAGATGGTCGCCGCCCTCGTCGGCCCACTGGCGAACGGCGACCAGGAGCGGAACACCGGCGTGATCGCGTCCGGTGGGGTCGGTTCCCTTGCCCACCTGGAGGCCGTGGCCGCCACCGGTGCCGCCGGGGTCATCGTCGGTACTGCCCTCTACGACGGGCGGGTCGACCTTGCCGAGGCCCTCGCCCTCGCACGTTCCCTCTCGCCCAGGGCAGACCAACCCTCCGGAGGCGCCTCGTGACCACATCGCCCCCGCCCGCCTCCGCGCCGCCCGCCGTCGGCGGACTCTCTCGCCGCGTCATCCCCTGCCTCGACGTGACGGCCGGCCGGGTGGTCAAGGGCGTCTCCTTCGTCGACCTCCGCGACGCCGGTGATCCGGTCGAGATGGCGATGACCTATGACGCCGAGGGCGCCGACGAGCTGATCTTCCTCGACATCACCGCGTCCTCCGACAGCCGCGAGACGATGGTCGACGTCGTCCGCCGGACCGCCGACCAGATGTTCATCCCCCTCACCGTCGGCGGCGGCGTCCGCACCGTCGAGGACATTCGCATCCTGCTCGGCAACGGCGCCGACAAGGTCTCCGTCAACACCGCCGCCCTGTCCGACCCAACCCTGATCTCCGGCGGCGCCGCCGTCTTCGGCAGCCAGTGCATGGTCGTCGCGATCGACGCCCGACGCCGGCCGGGGGGCGTCGGCTGGGATGTCCTCAGCCACGGTGGCCGCACCCCCACCGGCCGAGAGGCCGCGGACTGGGCCCACGAGGCGGTCGAACGCGGCGCCGGAGAGATCCTCCTCACCAGCATGGACCGCGATGGCACGGGAGCCGGTTACGACCTGGACCTCCTCGAGGCCGTCGCAGCCCGCGTCAACGTCCCGGTCATCGCCTCCGGCGGTGCCGGCACCCTGGAGCATCTGGCCGAGGCCCTGGCTCCGGGCCGTGCCGACGCCGTCCTCGCCGCCACCATCTTCCACTTTGGCCAGTTCCGCATCGCCACTGCGAAGGACTACCTCGCCGACCGCGACATCCCCGTCCGCCGCTGACTCCACCTGTCTCCCGTCTCGAGTCGTGCCCACTGCCGCCAGTCGTCGCCCCGGAGGGCCCGCGCACCCGATGAGCACCGCCGACACCGCCCCGTTAGGACAGCCGGTCACCTTCGATGCCGACGGCTTGATCCCGGTCGTGATCCAGGACGCCACCTCCGATTCCGTCCTGATGGTGGCCTTCATGAACGCCGAGGCCCTCGCGGCCACCCGCGCCACCGGCCGGGTCCACTTTTGGTCCCGGAGCCGGCAGGAACTCTGGCGCAAGGGCGCCACGTCCGGCCACGAACAGATCGTCGAGGACATCGCCGTCAACTGCGACCGGAACAGTCTGCTCATCCGCGTCACCCAGCTCGGCGCGGTCTGCCACGACGGTTATCCCACCTGCTACTACCGACGCCTCACCCCCGACGACCGGCTGGAGCTCACCCACGAACGCGCCTTCGACCCAGCCACCGTCTACGGCTCTCGCCCCGACCATGATTTGGTCGCACTGACCCGCGACCTCCTGACTACCTACGCCCTGCTCCGTGATCACGACCTCTCCGCCTTCTCCGCGACCTCTGCCCTGCTTCGTGCCCCGGACGACCGCGTCTCCGCCCGCCTCGCCGACGAGCTGCGAGAACTGGCCGGCACCCTGGATGGCACCCACTCCCACGGCGACGACCTCGCCGCCGACGTTGCCCTGGAGGCCTCGCAGGCCATCTACTGGTGCGTCCTCGTCGCCCTCCGGGCCGGGCTCACCTGGGATGACCTCCGCCCGGACCGCGCGTTGGCGACCGGTGCCGACGCGATGCCGCTCGCCACCGTCGCATCACTCTTGCGGGCAGATGCGGACGATTGGGCTAGCGAAAAGCCAGTCAATCTGGTGCCATCCGCCCGTTGTCATGGGACAATGGCCCTCGTGGCCCAGGCATGCTGGACCCAAGGCGTGCCGGTGGGAGGCGTCCTCGCGGACGACTTACGACATCTGCGCGCGCGGCCCTACATCGCCTCTCTAGAGGCGCCGTGACGCCGCCGCCACCATCGCGGGACGGTATCGCCCCGCCTGGCATCCATTCGACGATTCAATGTGGGGCACCGGTGAGCCCCCTACGATCTATCATCTGATCGACGGTTGGGGAAGGAGACCGCGCGATGGCGATCATGGGTGATTTGTCGGACATCCCCGTGCCCGACCTGCTATTCATCATGAGCCAGCGCCGCCTCAGTGGCCGTCTCCTGGTCGAGATCGCTTCCGAGGAAGTCAGCATCTACGTCCGCCAGGGCGCCGTGGTGATGGTCACCTCGTCGCTGCCGACCATGCGCCTCGGCAGTGCCCTCACCCGCGCCGGCCTGATCTCCGAAGACGACCTCCAGGATGCCCTCACCGAGCAGGAGAACTCGAGTCCGGCCCGCTGCCTGGGTGACATCCTCCTCGAACGGGGGCTGGTCGATCCGGTGAGCCTGGCCAGTTGCGTCGAGAACCAGAGCATCGACCTCGTCGCCCGCGTCGTCGGCGCCGATAATGGTGCCTTCCTGTTCAGCCGCGACCTGCCGCTCCCAGCCACCTCGAATCTCTTGGAGATCAAGGCCGAGCGCCTGGTCCTGGAAGCGACTCGCCGCCGCGACGAGATCGACGCCGCGACCGCTGCGCCCCGGCCGGCCTTCCACCTCGTGGGTGCTGACGACCGTCTCCGGCCCTTCTCCCTGGAGGATACCTGGCCGCAGGGAGCGCCCCTCATCGCCACCGAGGACGCCGCTACCGTAGGAGATGCCAATACCATGCGGTCGGCCCCGACTGGCACCGACGGTGACCACTCGAGCCACGGTATGACCGTCGTCACGCCGGGCATGGCCCACCCGAACCCGGCCGCCAAGGCGACCAGCCCGGCTTCGCCAGACGATGTGGCCCCGGCCCTACCGATCGGCGAGCACGACCCCGAGCACGTTTCCTCCCGCCTGGCGAATGGCATCCTGAGCACGCGTCGCCGCCGTAGCCGTCGTATGACCCGGGGCTAGGGCGAGCACCACACCGTCGACCAACCGTGCCAGGGTCAACCCGTCCGCACGCCGGGACAGCGGGCTAGCGACCACGATCACTCGGTCCCGC
>CADCWH010000159.1 GCA_902806395.1 uncultured Thermomicrobiales bacterium
ATCGTCGAGATCGACGCCACCGGTTGCACCTCGCACGGGACGGGCGTCGAGGCCCGCAAGCCAGCCCTGTGCCTCTTTGAGCTGATCTACTTTGCCCGGCCAGACAGCTTGATCCAAGGTCAGCGGCTGCACCTGGTCCGGCAGCGGATGGGGGAAATGCTGGCGACCGAGAGCCCAGTGGAGGCCGATGTCGTGGTCGGGCTACCGGACAGCGCCGTGCCCGCCGCGATCGGATACGCCCGGGCGTCGGGTATCCCCTATGCCGAGGCCCTCATCAAGAACCGCTACATCGGCCGGACGTTCATCCAACCCGACCAGCGCTTGCGCGAGATGGGCGTCTCGCTGAAGTTCAATGCTTTGCCGGAGGTGATCGCCGGCAAGCGAGTCGTGCTGGTTGATGACACGATCGTGCGCGGCACCACCAGCCGGCCGATCGTCCAACTCCTGCGCAACGCCGGGGCGACGGAGGTCCACATGCGGGTCCATGCGCCGCCGATGATGTGGCCCTGCTACCTGGGTGTGGACCTGGCCAAGCGCGAGGAGTTGATCGCCGCCCAGATGGATGTCCCGTCGATCGGCAGATTCATTGGCGCCGACAGTATCGGGTACTTGTCCTTGGAGGGTTTGCTGGCGGCGATCGACCGGCCGAGTAGTGGTTTCTGTACCGGTTGCCTGACCGGGCGCTACCCGGTGCCGGTCCAACTAGGCTTGGATAAGCTGGTCCTCGAACGGGTCTGAGTCGCTCCAACCCGCGCGACATATCCAACCTAAACTCGATAGGAGCCTGCCGCCATGACGCACCGCGATGCCAATGATGCGGAGGGGACCGCGGAGGAAACTGACGACCATTCCGGCACCCCGCGGCGGACAGCGCTGCACGACCGGCACGTTGCGCTTGGCGCCAGGATGGTGCCGTTTGCCGGGTGGGAGATGCCGATCCAGTATGCCGGTATCCTGGCCGAACACCGGGCGGTCCGCTCCGGGGCCGGGCTCTTCGACCTCGGACACATGGGCCAGGTCGATGTCCGCGGTCCGGGCGCCCTTGAATTCCTCCAGCACGTGACCACCAACGACGTCTCGGTCCTTGAACCGGGCGCGGCCCAGTACGGTCTGCTGCCGAACCCCGAGGGCGGGGTGATCGATGACATCATCACCTATCGACGTCCAGACGGCGCTGGATACATGGTCGTGATCAACGCGTCCAACGCGGAAAAGGACGTTCACTGGCTGAAGCGGGTCCGGGAGGAGCGATCCGACCTCGACGTCGAGGTGATTGACATCTCGGGACAGGTCGGGATGATCGCGATCCAAGGACCGCACGCGCAGGAGATCACCCAGACGCTGACCGATGTCCCGCTGGGAGAGATTCCCGGGTTCCATGGTGTGGAAAGGGACGTCGCCGGGATCCCGATGTTCTTCGCCCGGACCGGCTACACCGGCGAGGACGGGTTCGAGTTCTACCCGCCGCAGGACCGCACGGCGGAACTCTGGGATGCCCTGATGACGGCCGGTGCCGACCGTGGCATCGGCCCGATCGGCCTGGGCGCCAGGGACACGTTGCGACTCGAAGCCCGGATGCCGCTCTACGGTAACGAACTGTCGGACGATATCTCCCCGTACGAGGCGGGCGTCGGCTGGGCCGTCAAGTTGGACAAGGGATCGTTCATCGGCCGCGATGCGTTGGCCCGACTCAAGGAGCAGGGAGCGCCGCGCAGGACCATCGGGTTCCGGATCGAGGGGCGGTCGGCTCCGCCGCGTGGTCACTATCCCCTGGCCGTCGATGGGGTCGAGGTCGGCCATGTCACCAGCGGCGCGTTCTCCCCGACGCTCGGTGAGAACATCGGGTTGGGTCTGGTCGAGCGGTGGGCCGCGGGGGTCGGCAAGCCGATCGACGTGATCATCCGTGGCAAGCCCGTCCGCGCCGTACAAGTGGCGCTGCCGTTCTATCGTCGTCAGACGTAGTCTCGGATCCTGTCCGAACCCGCTGCCACCTCGGTATCGCGACACGTTGCCGCCGTCGTGATCGTCCCCGTATCATCCGCAGAGCATCGTCCGAGCAGGAAGAGAGAACACATCATGAGCGCGCCCACCGACCTCCGCTACACCAAGACCCACGAGTGGGTCCGCCTCGAAGGTGACACCGCAACGATCGGGATCACCGATGTCGCGCAGACCGAGCTGGGCGACATCACCTACCTCGAATTGCCCGAGTCGGGCGATGAGGTCTCCCGTACCAAGCCATTCGGCATCGTCGAGTCGGTCAAGGCCGCCTCGGACATCTACGCCCCCTTCGACGGCGAGGTGATCGAGCGGAACGCTGACGTCGTCGATGCACCGGATCTAGTCAACTCGTCGCCGTACGAGGCGGCCTGGCTGATCAAGGTCCGTCTGGCCGACCCGTCCCAGATCGACGAGTTGATGGACGCCGAGGCCTACGATGCCTTCGCCGACGCCGCGGCGCACTAGACCTCGCCGCCCGGCCGACACATGACACCATTCTCACCTCGGGCGGAGATCCTGAATCTCGCCCCATCTCAATCCGAAGGGACCCAGCCGTGACCTTCAATCCCCATACTCGGGCCGACCGCGCCGAGATGTTGGCCGTCGTGGGCGAAGATACGGTCGCTGACCTGTTCACGGACATCCCCGAGGCCGTCCGCTTCCCGAACATGGATCTACCGCCGGCCCTGACCGAAATGGAGGCTGCCTGGCACCTCCAGGAGCTAGCCTCCAAGAATCTGGCGCCCGGGCCGGGTAAGACCTTCCTCGGCGCGGGGTCGTACAGCCACTTCATCCCCGCCACCGTCGGTCAGATCCTGGCTCGGGGCGAGTTTTACACCGCCTACACCCCCTACCAGCCGGAGGTCGCCCAGGGAACCCTGCAAACCATCTACGAGTTCCAGAGCATGGTCGCCGCCCTGCTGGGGATGGACGTCGCGAACGCTTCGATGTACGACGGCGCCACCGCCCTCGCCGAGGGAGCGCTCGTGACCGTCAGCTCGTCCAAGAAGCGCAAGCGGGTCGTGGTCACCGGCACGGTTCACCCGCGCTACCGGGAGGTCCTGTCGACCTACTTCTCGGGTCTCGACGCCGATCTGGTCATGCTTCCGATCCCGGAGGAGGGATTCGCGGCCCACGTCGCCGATGTCCAGCCCTACTTGGACGATGGCCTCGCGTCGGTGGTGGTCCAGTACCCGAACTTCTTCGGGGGGATCGAAGACGTGGCGGCCTTCGCGGAGGCGGTCCATACCGCTGGTGCAAAGCTGGTGGTGAGCACCTACCCCGTTCCCCTGAGCCTCCTCAAGTCGCCCGGTGAGCTCGGTGCCGACGTGGTCACGGCGGAGGGGCAGGCCCTCGGCGTGGCGCAGGGCTTCGGCGGCCCCTATGTCGGGCTGCTGGCCACCAGCCAGGACCTGGTTCGCCAACTGCCGGGACGCCTGGCGGGGATGACCCGCGATATGGACGGCAAGCGTGGATTCGTCCTGACCTTGCAGACGCGGGAGCAGCACATCCGGCGCGAGAAGGCCACAAGCAACATCTGCACGAACCAGGGCCTGATGGCGACCGCCGCGACGGTCTACATGTCGACCGTCGGGCCGGAGGGCTTCCGCGAGGTCGGTCGCCGCTCCTACCAGAACGCCCACTACCTGGCTACGCGCCTGGCATCGGTGTCGGGGTGCTCCCTGCCGCTCGACGCGCCGTTCTTCCACGAATTCCCGGTCACGTTGTCGCGACCGGTGGCCGAGGTGAATCGGGATCTGCTGGCCGCCGGGATCATCGGGGGATTCGATCTCGGCTCGATCGATCCGCGCCTGGCGTCGACCATGCTCGTCTGCACCACCGAATTGCACGACCGTGCCGCGATCGACCGCTTCGTGGAGATCGTGGCCGGCTGATCCGGGTTTCTCCCGGGGCGTCCCGTATCGCTTGGACGGACAGGATCCGATCCATCACGCCCCGGGAACTCGTGACGCTTGCTATACTGCGGTAATGGCTCCCGAGCCATCCGCATCGTCCCATGGGTTCGGCGGGTGCCCGCCGCGTATTGAAATGCCGGAATAGCTGTGCCCAAATCCATCGTCGCCATCGTCGGCCGCCCCAACGTCGGCAAATCGACACTCTTCAATCGGCTGATCGGCGAACGCAGGGCGATCGTCGAGGACCTACCCGGCACTACTCGAGACCGTGTCTACGGGACATGCCACTGGGGCGGGATCGACTTTGCCGTCGTCGATACCGGTGGTCTCCAAGATGACGCCGAAATCGCCTCTTCGTCGGAGTCCGAATTGGCCCGCGACACCCGCGCCCAGGCCAACGGGGCCATCGAGGAGGCGGACGTGATCGTCTTCGTCGTCGATGGCAAGGGCGGTCTGACCTCCGGCGACCATGAGGTGGCGGACCTCCTCCGCCGGGCCGACAAGCCGACCATCCTCGCGGTCAACAAGGCGGACAGCGCCAGCCGACGGGAGTCGGCGGTCGACTTCTACGAACTCGGTCTCGGCGAGCCGATCGCCATCTCGGCATACCACGGTGGTGGCACCGGTGACATGTTGGACCGGGTGGTCGAACAACTCCCTGAGTTCGAAGAGGAAGAAGAGACCGAGGGACCGCGCATCGCGATCGTCGGCCGCCCCAACGTCGGCAAGAGCCGATTGCTCAACGCCATATTGGGCCAGGAGCGGGCGATCGTCAGCGACGTACCGGGGACGACGCGGGACAGCCTCAACACCGAAGTGACCTGGGCCGGTCAGCCGTTGACCCTGGTCGACACCGCCGGCATCCGTCGCCGGGGGCGGGTCGAGTTCGGCATCGAACACTTCAGCGTGATCCGCTCGATGCGGGCGATCGACCGGGCTGACATGGTCTTGTTCCTGATCGACGCTGTCGAGGGCTTCACTGCCCAGGACCTCCACATCGCCGGCTACGTCGAGGAACAGAAGAAGGGGATGGTGGTCGTCGTCAATAAGTGGGACCTGATCGAGAAGGATACCCACACGATGGACGACTATCGGGAGAAGGCCCGGCAGGCGCTGGACTTCATGCCCTACGCGCCCATCGTCTTCATCTCGGCGAAATTAGGACAGCGCGTGAACCAGGTCTTGGACACCGCGCTCCAGGTGATGGGTGAGCGCGAGAAGCGCGTCCCGACCTCGGCCCTGAACCGGTTCATGAAGGAGGCGATCGCCTCCCACCCGCCACCCTCCAAGCCGGGCAAGTGGCTCAAGTTCTATTACGCCACCCAGGCTGACGTCTCGCCGCCGACGTTCGTCTTCTTCTGCAACGATCCCAAGCAACTCCACTTCTCGTATCGCCGGTACATCGAGAACGGGCTCCGCGAGCAGTTCGGGTTCGCCGGTACCCCGGTGAGACTGAGCTTCCGGAGCCGGGAGGACGCGCCGTAAGATGGGCACCGAGTCCGCGATCGCCCTGGCCCTGGTCGTCGTCGGTTACCTCAGCGGCGCGGTGCCGTGGGGGGTCGTGTTGGGGAAGGTGGTCCGGGGCGAAGACCTCCGGGCACACGGGAGCGGTTCGACCGGGGCGACCAACGCCCTGCGTGTTCTCGGTTGGCGGATCTCGGCCGCCGTATTCCTCCTCGATTTCCTGAAGGGTATGTTGCCAGTCGTGCTTGGCCGGGCCATCGGAGTGGACTGGTGGTGGATCGGGCTATCTGGCGTGGCCGCCGTCGTGGGCCATTGCTGGTCACCGTTCATCAAGTTCCGGGGTGGGAAGGGCATGGCGACCGGCGGCGGGGCCGTGGTCGGGATGTTCCCATGGTTGATCCTCATCGGACTCCTGACTGCCGCGGTGACCCTCCTGACCCGCTACGTGTCGCTCGCCTCAATCCTGACGGCAATTGGCGGCGTCTTGATCGCTTTGCTGGCGGCCTGGATAGGTGATCTCCCCTGGCAGGCCGTCCTCGCGACGCTCACGATCTCCTCGATCATCGTCTTCAAGCACCACGAGAATATCGGCCGCCTCCTCAATGGCACCGAGCGCCGGTTCGGTGAGCGGGTGGCCTGATCCCACTCCCGACGTGAGGATCAGCGGGTGGGTTATCTGGGAGCCTACGCAGCCCCGTACCCATTTGGGTGTTCCTGGTGCCAGGCCCAAGCATCGGTGACCATTCGCTCCATCGTCGAGCGCGCCGGGTCCCACCCGAGTTCGGTCCGGGCACGGGTGCTGTCGGCGACAAGCATCGGCGGGTCACCCGCCCTGCGGCCCGTCTCGATCACCGGCAGGGTCCGATCCGTCACGCCCTCGACCGCCCGGACGACGTGGCGGACACTGAATCCTTCCCGGGTGCCGAGGTTGAATGCCCCCAGTGGGCGGTCTAGGTGCGGCAGGGCGAGCAGGTGGGCGTCGACCAAGTCCATCACGTGGACGTAGTCCCGGATCGCTGTCCCGTCGGGAGTCGGGTAGTCGGTGCCGAAGACCCGGAGGGCGTCGCGTTGCCCGAGCAGGGTCTGGAGGGCGACGGGGATTAGATGTGTCTCGGGGCTATGGTCCTCACCGCGCGTCGGCGTCGCCCCGGCCACATTGAAGTAGCGGAAGCAGCAATAGGACAGGCCCCAGGCATCGGCGTGCCAGGGCAGCATCTGCTCGACCATGAGTTTGGAGCGGCCGTAGGGGTTGATCGGCAGCGTTGGGGCGTCCTCGCGGACGGGGACGGTCGCCGGCTCACCATAGACGGCGGCCGTGGACGAGAAGACGAGGCGGCCGCACCCGGCCGCCTCCATCGCCGCGAGCAAGTTATGCCCGCCTACGACGTTGGCCCCGAAGTAGTCCAGCGGTCGCTCGACCGACTCGCCGACGAGCGTGGCCGCCGCAAAGTGCATGACCACGTCGGGTCTAACTTCGGCAAGGGTGGAGCGGACGGCCTCGGCATCCCGGAGATCCACGGCGTGGACCGGTACGTCTGGGACGACGGCTTCGCGGTGGCCCCGCCAGAGACTGTCGAGGACGACGGGCTCGTGTCCGGCGGCGGCGGCCATCTCTACCGCCACGCTGCCGATGTAGCCTGCCCCACCGGTGATCAGGATCCGCATCCTCGCCCCTTGTCGCTCTACCCTCTCGACGGCTCCCGCGTACCGGGTCCGGTGGGGCCGATGGTACACTAGGGGCACGTTCATCATCCCAATCCCGCCCCGTCTGCACCGTCCCGACCGAGCCGTCCGACCGCCAGTCGAGGGGGAACCCGCCCATGCTCACGATGCCGTCGCTGGGTCAACTCGACCCCGAAGTCGCTGGTGCCATCGACCGGGAACGCCACCGCCAGCGAGACAACATCGAATTGATCGCCTCGGAGAATTACGTCAGCGACGCTGTCCTGATGGCGGTCGGCAGCATGCTGACGAACAAGTACGCCGAGGGGTACATCGGAAAGCGGTACTACGGCGGCTGCGAGTACGTCGATGAAGTCGAGGCGCTGGCCATCGAGCGGGCGAAGACCCTCTTCGGGGCCGAGCACGCCAATGTCCAGCCGCATTCGGGCGCGAGTGCGAATCTTGCTGCCTACCTGGCCCTGATCGATCCCGGTGACACCATCTTGGGCCTCTCGTTGAAAGAGGGTGGGCACCTCACCCATGGGTACGACGTCAACTTCTCCGGTCGACTCTTCAAGGCCCAGCACTATCTGCTCGATCCGGCCACTGGGCTGATCGACTACGATGCCCTTCTGGTGACCGCCAAGGAGGTCCGGCCGAGGGCGATCATCGCCGGGGCGAGTGCCTACAGTCGCCATATCGACTTCGCCCGATTCCGGGCCGTGGCCGACGAGGTCGGGGCATTCCTCTTCGCGGATGTCGCCCACCCGGCGGGTCTGATCGCCGCCGGACTTCACCCGTCTCCGATCCCCCACGCCCACGTCACGATGACGACCACCCACAAGACGCTGCGCGGGCCCAGGGGAGGGATGATCCT
This sequence comes from uncultured Thermomicrobiales bacterium, assembly GCA_902806395.1. The sequence goes on from CADCWH010000159.1 coordinate 7,921, forward strand.
CTGCGGTGAGGAGTTCGCCAAGGCGATCGACAAGACCGTCTTCCCTGGTCTCCAGGGCGGCCCGCTGATGCACGTCATCGCCGGCAAGGCCGTCGCGTTCGGTGAGGCCCTCGGTGACGACTTCCGGGATTACGGCCAGCGGACGATCGACAATGCCCGGGCGATGGCGGCGCGAATGGCGTCGCACGGATTCCCGATCATCTCCGGCGGGACCGACACTCACCTGATGCTGGTCGATATCACCAGCGCGGACATCAGCGGCCGGAAGGCCGAACAGGTGTTGGACCGGGCCGGGATCTCGTGCAATCGAAATACCATCCCCGGAGATACCCGGTCACCAATGCAGACCAGTGGCATCCGGCTCGGAACCCCTGCGGTCACGACCCGCGGCTTTGGTGTGGCCGACGTCGAACGGGTCGCTGACCTGATCGCCGAAGTCCTCCGCAGCGGTGGGGACGAGACGATCGTCGCCAGGGTCCGAGATGAGGTTCGAGACATGACGCGAACCTTCCCCGTGCCTGGGTTTGACCTCACGGAGGACTGACGGCCCCGGTGCCGTCCCCGATGAAGACGTGTACCGATGCTGGATAACCGGCTCCTCGTCGCCGCGATTACCTTTGGGGTCGCGGCCGCGCTCTCGTGGCTCTTCGTCGGGAAGACCATCCCGCTCTCACACCGGTGGGGCATCGTAGATTTGCCTGGGCCGCGTCGCGCCCACGCCGTCCCTATGGCCCGCGCGGGCGGCGTCCCCCTGTTCCTGTCATTCGCGGTTGCGGTCGCGGTGACGTTTTCATTGGGGGTCGATCGCCTCAGCCTAGAGACAGAGCGGCTGCTGATCCTCCTCGTTGCCTCCGGTTTCCTTTGCCTCGTGATGGTCTATG
>CADCWH010000160.1 GCA_902806395.1 uncultured Thermomicrobiales bacterium
AATCGAGGCGGGCGCCAAGGCCGGCATGATCGCCCCCGACGACACCACCTTCGCCTACCTCGAGGGCCGCGCCCACGCCCCATCGGGCGCCGACTGGGAACGAGCCCTGGACAACTGGCGCTCCCTGGTCACCGACCCCGGTGCCCGCTTCGACCACGAGGTCACCCTCGACGCCACCGCGATCCGACCCCACGTCTCCTGGGGCACCAATCCCGGCCAGGTGATCGGCATCGACGGCGCCGTCCCCGACCCAGACGCTTTCGCCGACCCCAAGGAGCGAGAGACCGCCGCCCGCGCCCTGACCTACATGGGCCTCAGCGCCGGGACCGCGATGCGCGATATCCCGGTCGATACGGTCTTCATCGGCTCCTGCACCAACGGCCGGATCGAGGATCTCCGCGGTGCCGCCGGCGGCCTCGCTGGCCGCCGCATCAAATCCGGGATGCGGGCGATGGTCGTGCCTGGCTCGATGCGGGTCAAGGCCCAAGCCGAGGCCGAGGGACTGGACCGAGTGTTCACCGACGCCGGTTTCGAGTGGCGGGCGGCAGGGTGCTCGATGTGCCTCGGCATGAATCCCGACCAACTCACCCCTGGCGAGCGCTGCGCCGCCACCAGCAATCGGAACTTCGAGGGACGCCAGGGCAAGGGCGGCCGCACCCATCTCGTCTCTCCCCAGGTCGCCGCCGCTACCGCCATCGCCGGCCACTTCGCCACACCCACCGAACTCGGCTGACCCCCGACCGCCCCAGTGCGCCCCGTCTAGCGTCTATCGTCCCCGGAGAACCCCATGCAGGCCGTCCGCGTGATCACCGGTACCGCCGTCCCCATCCGCCGCGCCGACATCGACACCGACCAGATCATCCCCGCGGTCTGGCTCAAGCGCGTCGAGCGGACCGGCTTCGGCCAGGGCCTCTTCTCCGCCTGGCGCGAGAATGACCCGGACTTCGTCCTTGACCGTCCAGAGTACGCTGGAGCCACCATTCTCGTCGCCGGTCCGAACTTCGGCATCGGCTCGTCTCGTGAACACGCCGTTTGGTCCCTGACGGACCATGGCTTCCGAGCCGTCGTCTCCCCTCGCTTCGGTGACATCTTCCGCGTCAACGCGACCAAGAGCGGCCTGGTCCCCGTCGTCCTCCCCGAGGCCGTCGTCACCCGCCTCTGGGACGGCATCGAGCGCGACCCCACCACCCCGATCACCATCGACGTCGAATCCTCCCGTCTCGTGGCCCCGGCGCTCGGTATCGACGAGCCATTCCCCCTCGACCCCTTCACCCGCCACCGGCTCCTCGAAGGCCTGGACGACATCGGCCTGACCCTCCGCCACGCCGACGCCCTGACCACCTTCGAGGCCAACCGCCCCTCCTACCTGCCCCGCATCGAGGTCGCGTCATGACATCTCTGCCGGCTCGGCGATCCGGACCGCCGCGGGCGGACAGACCTAGCGGTGTGACCGCACATCACGTGGGCGCACCGCTCCTCTCGCCCGTCCCGGGGACGTACGATCCGAATCGACCAGTGCGGTCGGACACCGGGGGCGACGCTCGCCGCCCCCACGGATGGATAGCCATCCCGACAGGTAGCGACGGCCATCGGGCGCCGGTATCGCGGGTAAAACTCCGGGGTCATGTGTTGGGACGGGCGCGGTGACGACCACATCCGCCACCATCGTCGTCTTCGCCGGGGACGGCGTCGGTCCCGAGGTGGTCGCCGAGGCCATCCACGTCCTGAGCGCCGTCGAGCGTCGTTTCGGCCACCGCTTCGACCTGGTGGAGGCCCCCATTGGCGGAGCCGCGATCGACGCCCACGGCGTGCCCCTCAGGGACGAAGACATCGAGCGCTGCCGCCGCGCCGACGCCGCCCTGCTCGGCGCCGTCGGCGGCCCGAAGTGGGACCGTGGCGGCCCCCGCCCCGAACAGGGCCTCCTCCGGATCCGCAAGGCCCTCGGCCTCTACGCCAACCTCCGCCCGGTCCGCGTCTCGCCCGCGATGGTCGATGCCTCCCCCCTCAAGCCGGAAGTCGTCGCCGGGGTGGACCTGCTCGTCGTCCGCGAGCTGACCGGCGGCATCTACTTCGGCAAGCCCTCCCGCCAGTGGCGCGAGCGACGGGGCCGGGTCGCGGTGGACACCCTCGTCTATCGTGAACACGAGGTGCGCCGCATCGTCGCCCTGGCCTGTGAATTGGCGGCCGAGCGCGGTGGGCGCGTCGCCAGCGTCGACAAGGCCAATGTCCTGGCTTCGTCCCGCCTCTGGCGCGACGTGGCGACCGAGGTCGCGGCTGGCTATCCCGGCGTGACACTCGACCACGTCCTGGTCGACGCGATGGCGATGCACCTGATCCGCCAACCGGCCCGCTACGACGTGATCGTGACCGAGAACATGTTCGGTGACATCCTGACCGACGAGGCGTCCATGCTCGCCGGCTCGATCGGCCTGCTACCCTCGGCCAGCCTCGGTGCCCCTCGGCCCGGCGCGGACGGCCGCCGATTCGGCCTCTATGAGCCGATCCACGGCAGCGCCCCCGACATCGCCGGCCAAGGCAAGGCCAACCCCGTCGGCACCATCCTCTCCGCCGCGATGATGCTGCGATCCTCCCTGGGCTTCGCGGCCGCCGCCGATGCCGTCGAGCGGGCGGTGGAAACGACGATCAGTTCCGGCGTTGGCACCCCGGACATCGGCGGCTCGGCGACCACTGCCGAGGTCGGCGCCGCGATCGTCGCAGCGATCGAGATGGAGTAGGGAACTCTCCAAACCCCAGCCTCTCCTCGGTGCTCGACTGGCCGACACCCCAATTCACCACCACGAGCCGTCAGAAGTTCGGCCCAATCGATGGGTGGGGCGCTACTATCGCGCCCCGCAGAACGGGTACGAAGGACTGGGAACCGTATGTGGAGCGGAACGATGTCGCTCACCGTACGTCGGATCATGCATCCCCGAGCGTCAGTCCGGTGTCGTCGCGAAGAACAGCGTCTTCTGATCCGTGAAGGCGATCAACCGATCACCGTCCCGCTCCACCTGGAACGCCTCCAGGATCTCGGCCGATGCCCCCAGCATGTGCGCCGCTAGTGCGTCCCGCGCCTCGGCCGTCATGCCCGACCGCTCGGTCCAGTCAGCGAATTCGTGCCGCTTCTGGTAGTGCTCGATGGCCCGGATCTGGAACCCGGCAGCGATGAGCGATCCTGTCCACTCCTCATCGGTTAACGAGCGGACGTGGGATGGGTCGCGGACGGTCTCGAAGGCGTTGTGCCAGGTCCCGATTGGACCCGCCGGGACCGTCGTGTCGATCAGACCGAATCGACCACCGGACCGGAGTACGCGGGCGGCCTCGGACACGAACCGGTCCGGCCGCGGGAAGTGGTGCGGCGCGATCCGGCAGGTCACGATGTCGAACGTCTCGTCGCCGAAGGGCAGCGCCTCGGCATCCGCCTCGGCGGTCTCGACGTTCGTCAGCCCCTTCGACGCAAAGAACCCGGCGGCTGCCGTCAGCATCTCGGCGGTCAGATCGGACGCCACCACTCGCCTCACCAGCGGGGCCAACGCGGCCGCGACGTGACCACCACCCGTCGCTTTGTCCAGCGCCTCGTCGTCCCCTGAGGGTGCGACGATCGTGACCAGGCAAGCGAGATCGTCACCGGACGCGTGGGTCGCGCTCTGGACATAGGCCTCGGCGTGCCGGGCGTATTGTCGTTGGACGAGGTCTTTCGCGGCAGATCGCATCAGTGCTCCGATCGTGTGCGTTCCCATCTCCGGTGCCGTCGACAGGGTCCGGTGTCGTTGGCCGCACGCGACATGCCGCCTGGCGTCGCGGGTCAGGATCGCTCGGACCAAACGCGCACACCCGCGGGAACGGCGAGGGGAGGGCTCGATGCCCTCCCCAACACACGTCCGCGTTCTTGGACATCCGGCGTGCCGCGCTATGGCCGCCGGATCGCCGTCGCCGGCACACATGGCGACACCTCGCGCCCATTCCTCCGGACTGTGGTCCGTGCCGCTCCCCGGGCGCTGCTCCCG
>CADCWH010000161.1 GCA_902806395.1 uncultured Thermomicrobiales bacterium
AACGCCTCGATCGCGCTGACCCCCTCGTCGCGGACACAGGCGTGGGCCGACTTGCCCTCGACGTGGAGACGTAAGACCAGCGAGCCGCCCTGGGCCGGGATCATCGCCAGGCGGGTGGGCTCGGTGATGATGGCCGCATCGGCGCGCGGGCCGCGCAAGATGGCGGCGGCCGCCCCGGCTCCGCCGTCCTCCTCGGACATCACGCTCTGGACCGTCACGTCGGCGGCCGGCGCGAGGCCGAGGTCGCGGATCGCCCGGAGTGCCACCAGGTAGGTCGCCAGCCCACCCTTCATATCGCAGGCCCCACGGCCCCAGATCTTTCCGTCGGCGACCTCGGCGGCGAACGGCGGGTGAGTCCAGCGGGCGGGATCCCCCGTCTCGACCGTGTCGATGTGGGCATTGAGGACCAGACTCTTGCCCCCCTGGCCCCGGCCCTTCCAGGTGCCGACGACGTTCGGTCGGCCCGTGAGGTTCTCGATCGCACCCACCTCGTCCCGGTAGGGAGCGAGGTCCTCGGTGCGTGGCTCCCACAGGTCGGTCTCGAGGCCGAGGTGGCGCATCTGGTCAGCGACCAGAGCCTGGACCGCGCCCTCGTTCCCGGTGACGCTGGGTACCCGGACCAGAGCCTGGACCATTTCGACCAGGTCGCCGCGTAGCGCCTCCACCCGGTCCGTGATGTCCCGGACGGACGAGGCCGATAACCCCGTTCCCGTCATGTCGTCCGCCATCCGTGTTCCTCCCGCCGACGATTCCCCCGTGCCGGTCACGGGAGGAGCGCGCGGAGGATAGCATGGGAGCGGCGGTCACCCGGCGAAGGTCCAAGATGTGTGGTGAGCCTGATCCAGTCGGGGGCGCGGCACGCCGGGCGCACCTGGTCCCGACCAGGCGTTGCCATCAGTCGACGGTGGCCCGGATGACGAGGAGGGACATGGTCACGACGACGGCATCCTCGATCAGGGCGACCGCCGGGTCGGGCCAGCCGATCCGCTTGCCGAGCGATGTCCGGGCATAGTAGCCACCGTAGTTCCCGACCACCGCCCCGAGAACGCCCGCCGCCGCGCCGCGCCAGGCGGGATGAGCCGAGGGGGTGATCGCGGCCCCGCCAAGGGCGGCGAAGAGGATCCGCCCGCCGAGGACGGGTGCGGTCAGCCGGCTGGGGACGAATGGCAACTTGTCAACCACCATCTCGCCGATCGCCGACGCGCCCATGATGACGGCGGCGCCGGGCTGCCGCAGTCGGTCTGCCGCGCTACCCCTCCGGACGACGCGGGGATCGTGTCGGGCAACCTGCGTCAAGACGGCTAACGGTGTCTGCGACCGGAGCCCGGTCGCGACCCCGAGGATCAATGCCTGGCTAACCACGTTCCGTATCATCTCGTGTTCCCCATACATGCGCCGATCGTCCGGCCGAGCGAAACTCGCGACCCGCGACCGCCCCGGGACGCGCGCCGATCGTCTGCATGCGTCGGTCCTCCGGCGGGTCAGGCCGGGCACGCTTACGCAGATTCCCGGCCGGGGTCCGTTGCCGACCAACGTACCCGTCGCCACTGCTACGTGCGGTATGATCCTGACCGTCCCGACATCCCACCATAGGTCACCAGGAGGCCCCGTCACATGGATGCCCCGCTCACGCTCCGAACGCGCGTCGAGACTCCCATCAATCCCTACCGGGACAACGTCCAGGGCAAGGCCAACGAACCGATCACCGTGGCGGCGATCCTGGATCGGGCCCGCAAGGAGTTGCTCTCCGAGGGCGAGTGGGTGGCCGAGGCCGACTGGTCACTGGGGGCGATCTACGACCGGTTGGAGCACAACGCGCCCCGGATCGCGGTGATCGGGGGTTCTCCGGACCACCCGGCCCACGTCATGGACCCGGGCACGGCGGCCCGGGCGGCACTGGCGATCTGGACCCGGGGCGGGGTGCCGTTCACCTTCTCGGTCCCGGTGCTGTGCGACGGCACGGCCCAGAGCAACATGGGGATGAGCTACAGCCTGCAGAGCCGGAACGCCATCGCGGAGATGGTCGTCAACCAGATGGAGGCACACTCCTACCACGGTGCCTTCGTGATCCAGAGTTGCGACAAGATGCCGCTCGCGGTGGTGGCGGCCCTGGCGCACCTGGACACCTTGCGTCGATTCCGAGGTGAGCCCGCCGTCTTCGCGGCCTTCGCCCCGGCCCACGTCCTGAAGGGCGGTGAGATCCCGGCGGATGTCCGGGACCGCCTGGAGGACCTCGGCCGAGCCGCCGAAGCCGCCGGGCACCCCGAGGTGGCGGAAGACCTCCGCGACACGATGGCCTACATCCTCCAGTGCTCCTCCAACACCGCATTCCAGGGAGTCTTTCACCGGGCGGTCGAACACGGCATCCTCTCGTCGGAGGACCACAAGGCGTTCGAGCGGGCGCTGGCGATCAACACCTGCGACAGCAAGGGGGGGATCTGCGCCTTCAATGGGACGGGGAACTCGTCGCGGCATCTCGTCGCGGCGATGGGTCTCGTCCACCCCGCCGTGGAACTCCTGACCGATCCCCCGACCACTGCCCAGGTGGATGCGGTGGTGGCCGACCTGGTAGGGCTGGTCAACCGGCCGGAGTGCGGCGTCGCCGAGGTGCTGCTGCACAACATGGGCAACGCGGTCCGTCTCCACGCCGCCTCGGGCGGTAGCACGAACTTGTTGATGCACCTGGTCGGGGCCGTGCTCTACGCGGGATACCAGTTCTCGATCCATGACCTGGACCGCATCCACCGGGCGGCCCCGATCCCCGACCTGTTCGACTACAGCCTGACGCAGGGGCGGGACATCTTCGCCTTGGCCCGCCAGTGTTGCTCCGGCGACATCCGGGGGATGGAGACACTCGTCCACGAGTTGGTCCGCAACGGGGCTCCGATGGACTTGGACGCGATGACGGTCACTGGCACGACCTGGCGGCAGCGCCTGGCCGACCCGACCGGGCTGAGCGCCGACGGGGTGACCGAGAACCCCGTGATCCTGGCTCGGCCGCGCCGGCCCATCTCCGGGGTCGATATCCTGGCGGGCAACTTCTTCGAGAGCGCGGTGGTCAAGATCAGCGGCATGCCCGAGGCCCAGGTCGACCACTTCGACGAACAGGTCGCGCTCGCCGTGGCTTACGAGTGCGAAGAGGACGCCAACGACGACTTGCTCGATGTCCACCTGCTCGACCGCTGGCGGGATGGTCAGGTATTCGACGGTGAGATGCTGCGAGCGGTCTGGCGACACAACGCGGCGGACCTGGGGCTCGAGTCGGCCGGGACGGAAGCGATGGCAGACGGCGCCCTGTTCGACCATATGGTCGCGACCGGGACGCTGAAGCTGGCGATCGTGATCGCGGCGCAGGGGCCGGTCGCCTACGGGATGCCGGAGATGTTCACGCCGATGCAGCACATCAACGCGAACCGGGCGCTGCGGAAGCTGGCCACGGTGATCAGCGACGGGCGCTACTCGGGGGTCAGCTACGGTGCCGCCATCGGTCACGTCGTGCCGGAGGCGGCCCTGGGCGGTGACATCCTCCGCCTCCGCACCGGTGACCCAGTCCACCTCCGGTTCCGGGCCCGGCGGATCGACCTCCTGGACCCGACCGCCTTGCTCGCCGGACGGGCCGTTCCCGACGGAGGGACGCTGCTGGCCGGACGAGACGACCTCGCGGCCGAGCGGATGGTCCGCCTGCGGGACCGGCAACGGCGGGTCGCAGCCAGCAACCGGATGGTGGGCTGCACCGACGCCTCGATGGGGGTGGTGCCGTTGGCCGTGGCGGAGGACGCCACGGTGCCGTTCTGGTCAGCGACCACGGTTGGCGGGGTCAACGCGGACGGGTCGCCGCTCGCCACGGCGTCCGAGCGCGTCGCGGTCCCGGCCGATTGAAGGGCCCGGGCGAGACGGCGGCGGACGCGGGAGCCACGCTCGACATCGTGCCGTTCGACGATGCGCTCATGTCCGCGGCCCTGGACCTGTGGGCCCGGGCGGTCGGGCCAACCTTCCCGCTCCGGGAGGCACTCCTGCGCCAACTCACGGTGGAGAACGACCAGTTCCACCCCGGAGATGCCGCGGTGGCGACGCGCGATGGGTCCCCGGTCGCCTTCGCACTCCTGGGACGCTACCGTGGTGACGACCCCGACCGGGCGGCCTGGCGACCCGCGGGCTGGCTCACCGCGATCGCGGTGGAACCCTCATCGCGGAGGCGGGGGATAGCCACC
>CADCWH010000162.1 GCA_902806395.1 uncultured Thermomicrobiales bacterium
GTGGCTAGAGTCTTCGGCGGCTTCCTGGTCGCCACTGCGCCATCGGTGGCGATACCGCGGGCCTTCCTCACCGACGTGTTGCCCCAGATCATCGATCCAGGCGAGGTCCACGTCACCCTGGCGGTCTTCCGTCTGGCGCACGATGCCGGCGGCATCGAGCGACCGGTGCCCGCCCGGGCGATCATCGCCGACCGGGGCGTGCGTGCCGCGCTCCGGTCGCCTGGCAGCCCGCGGGAACCCGACGCCCGAATTGCCACCGGGCTCGACCTCGCGGTAGGCCGGGGCACCCTACTCCGCTTCACGGCGGAATCTGGGGACACCGGGAGCATCTGGTACTATGTCAACACGGCCGTCAACCAGGGACTCGTCGCGGCAATGGCCCGTGGGGCGGTGGCACCGCCGGAAACGGTCCAGGACGGGGACCCGACCACCCGGGTCGTGCCTGAGCGGCCCAATGTCTTTCGCCTCTATGAACAGAACATTGGCCTCCTCTCGCCCCTGATCGCCGATCACCTGGTGGACAGCCTCGAGCGCTACCCCGCCGATTGGATCGAGGACGCGATCCAGGAATCCGTGACCTATAACCGCCGCAGTTGGCGCTATGTCCAGCGCATCCTCGAACAATGGGCGGTCCGGGGACGTGGGCCGGGCCAGGAACAGGACGGGAACCGTGAAGCGCATCGGCGACGTGATGAGAGAGATCTCGATTCCGATCAGTACCGTGACGGGCGGTACCTCGACCGCGCCCGCGGCCGCTAAGTGTGCGATCTGTCAGGACGCCGGTTGGCTCCGCGTCGACGCTGTGGTCGGCTCCCCGAACTTTGGCCGCCTCTTTCCCTGTGATTGCCAGGTCCGCGCCAGCGACGGCAAGCGGGCCGCTGAGCTGAAGCGCCTATCCAATCTGGACGCCTTCCTCGATCGCACCTTCGACGATTTCGACCAGTCGATCCCCGGGGTGTCGGACGCCTTCCACGCCGCGCTGGACTACAGCGAGACGCCCGAGGGCTGGCTCTTTCTCCACGGCAAGTGCGGGGGCGGCAAGACACACCTCGCGGTCGCGATCGCCCTCGCCTTCATGGAGCGCCAGCCTCACCAGCGGGTCCTCTTTTCGGTCGTACCCGATCTCCTCGACCACCTGCGGGCGACGTTCGACCCCGGCCACGGTGTCGCCTACGACGAACGCTTTGACGCGATCCGGGGTGCCCAGCTGCTGGTACTGGATGACCTCGGGACGGAGAACACGACCCCCTGGGCCCGGGAAAAGCTGTACCAGATTTTCAATCACCGCTATAACGAGCAGCTCCCGACCGTCATCACGTCCAACCAAGATTTCAAGCGGATCGAGGACCGGGTCCTCTCCCGCATCCTCGACACCCGGCTCACCCGCTACGTCCACCTCGACGCGGAAGACTACCGTCTACGACGGCGCGGCGACGTGCTCGGGATGAGGGGGCGGGGCCGTCCATAGGAAATCGTTGCCCGGACGACCTCGACCCGCGACGACGTGCAGGCCAAGGGGCGAGAACGTTCCTACTTCGGTCCTATTGGGGACCTCGCGCGCCGGGCGTACACTGGATAAGACTGTACCGTGCCAGGTGCGCCTCAGACTGGCCCATACGCAAGGGGACGCCGCGTGATCCGTCCGAACTCCACGTTTCTGGACGACCCTGATATCCGCCGAGGCGCCGGCCGGCCAGGCGCACAGCACCGGCCCGAAGACGGTTCAGATGCCCGCGATGTTGGCTCGTCGACCGCTTTCCCGGGCAACGGGGCGAACGAGGCCCTCGGTTCGCTCTCTGCCGCGTCAAAATCCGCGGGTCGATCCGTGCAAGAGGCTCCCTGGCAAGTTCCTCCGGTGACCGACGCGGACGCCGATGAGATGTCCTTCCCGATCGAGTCGATGACCTTCACGATCCCGCTGCCGGGCGAGGAAGCCCTGCCCGAAGAGGCCAGGATCATCATCGAGACATCCACCGACGACCTCACCAGCGGCAGAATGGAGTCGGCCCGCGACGCGTGCTATGCCGCCCTCGCCTACGCCAGCACCGATCACGGCATTTATCTTCGCCTGGCCGAGGTTGCCGCCGCCCGTCGCTCGTTCCACCAAGCCCGCGCCAGCGCGGTTTCCTTGGCTCGCATCGCCGAGATCGCCGGCGAGACGGAGGTGGTCCGGCTTGCCTACCGGGTCTTGCTCCACGTCAGCGACGACCCGGTACCTGTTCTGGAGAGAGTGGTCGATCTCGACCTCCTGATTGGTTTGACCGACGGGGGCGCCGACCGGGCCGCCAAGTTGATACGTATCCTGAGCAGCCGGGGCGACGCGGTCGGCGCGTTGCGGTACGCCGAGGCCCTATATGAGATGGCCCCCGGCGATACCAATGCCACATTGGAAAACACGCTGCTGCTCGTCCAGAACGGTCGGTCGGACGACGCCATCTCACGCTGGGAGGAGGCGGTCGATCTCGGCGCCGACATCGTGGTCGGGAAAGCTGCGCTTGCGGCCCTGGCCTCGCAGTCCAGCGACAGTGACCACTGGGATATGGTGGCCGAGGTCGCTTCGGCCATTCGGGCTGGAGACGCTCCGGCCGGTACCGTCAATGCGTACCGTCGCATGGCCGGGATGCTGCCGACGACACCGGCCCTCACCACCGGCGTCGCCGTCCTACTGGCGGCGGAGCGCGACGATGCCGCGGCTCCGATGCTGGCCGCCGTTGCGGCCGATACCACCGCCCCGGCCACCATCCGAACCCTGGCCGCGGTCGCTTCCACGGGTCTCCTGAACGAACAACGTCAATTGATCGAGCGGACCCGTGCGCTTCATGTCGCGCTGTCCCTCTTGGATAGGCACCCCGCCCCGGTCGACTTTCCGTGGCAGGACCTGATCGGGTTCGTCCCCTCGGTCGCCGATCTCGCCGTGGACCTCTCCGATGCCTTGAGAGATCAGGGTCAGCGGGTCAGGGCGCTGGATGTCCTCAAGGCCGCCCATCAGCGCGCCAAGGATCACGATCGCCTGATCTATGCTCTGGCAGACGCCTACATCGAAACGAACCAACTCGGGTCTGCCCTCGCCGCACTGGACGCGTTGGCCGCCGCCCACAGGGGGGCGGGACGGTTGGACCAGATGGCCGGTGTCCTGCGCCACATGTCCCAACTCGCCCCACACAACATCAAAGTCAAGACCCGGTTGATCGACACCTTTCTCCAGCGTGGATTCGTTGCCGAGGCCCGGACCGAACTCCTCCACCGGGCCGACCTGGAGGAGCGCGGTGGCCAGGTCGCCGAGGCGATTCAGAGCCTGGAGCGCGCCGCCGACCTCGGGTGGTCACTCGGATTGCAGGACGAGACCTACGCCATCTACGCCCGGGTCATCGCTCTCAAACCCGACGCGGCCGAGCCCAGGCACACCCTGGTGACCCTGCTGCTCCAGGGGGGCCGGGTGGCAGAGGCTGCTGCCCAGCAACGGGCGATCGTCGACCTCTCGATGCGGACCAACAAGCGCCATGAGGCCATCGCCGCCCTTCACCAAGTGATCGGCCTGACGCCGGACGATACCAGTGCCTATTACCAGCTGGGTAACCTGCTCGGCAGCGTCGGTGAATATGGTCAGGCCGAACGCGTATTCCGTCGCATCGTCGCCCTCGCCCCAGACGAGGCGATGGCTGCGGCCCGGGCGGAGGCGATGGGTGCCCTGCGGGAGCAGGCCGCCCAAGCGTGACCTTCCTCCCTCATCATCCGTGACCCGGCGAGGGAGTGATCGCCGGGTCGAGTGGTACACTGGGGCACGCCTCGTCCCCCGTCTCGCCCCGCCGGTGACCCCATGCTCGATCCCGGTTGGCTGGTGTCCAGGCTTCTGGACCCCCGAGCCCTCCTCGACATCGCCGTCGTCACCCTGATCATCTACTGGTTGCTGTGGGTCGCACAGGGGACCAGGGCCACCCAACTGCTGCGCGGCATCGCGATCCTGATCGTCGGCGTCTTCCTGCTCGCTCGCTTCCTCCAGCTATCCACGCTCAACTGGATGCTGGCCCAGACCTGGCCCGCCCTGATCGTCGCCGTCCCGATCATCTTCCAACCGGAACTTCGCCGGATGCTGGAACAGATCGGCCACACCGCCGTCTGGCTCCGCACGCCTTTCCCGAGCAACACCGACGCCGACCTGATGGAGCATTCCGTCGACGAGGTGGTCCGCGCTGCGGCTCAGCTGGCACGGCAACGGTTCGGTGCCCTGATGATCATCGAGCGGGAGACCGGCCTACAGGACTTCGCCGACCGCGGTGTGCCGCTCGACGCGACCCTCTCTCGCCAACTCCTGATCAACATCTTCTTCCCGAACTCTCCCCTCCATGACGCGGCGGTGATCATCCGGGGCGATCGCCTCGTGGCCGGCAGCGTCGTCCTGCCGCTGACCGACAACATCTCCGCGTCCGGCCAGATGGGTACTCGTCACCGAGCCGCCATCGGTGTCACCGAGGAGTCAGACGCCCTCGCGGTCGTGGTCTCGGAAGAGACGGGTCAGATCGCCGTCGCCCACAATGGACGTCTGATCCGCAATCTCGACCAAGAGCGCCTCCGCCGCGTTCTCCGCTCCCTATTGCGCCTGGACCGCGTCGAGCAGACCCGGGGTGGCCGCCGGCCAGACCGTGCCGCCGCTGCCCAGCCGCCGACGACGATCGTGACTCCTGCGGCACCAAC
>CADCWH010000163.1 GCA_902806395.1 uncultured Thermomicrobiales bacterium
GTCAACCTCGGTGACGATGACGTGGGCGCCCATCCCCTTGGCCCGGGTGGCGATGCCCTTGCCACACCAGCCGTAGCCGGCGACGACGATGGACTTGCCGGCAAGGAGGATATTGGTGGCGCGGAGGATACCGTCGAGGGTGCTCTGGCCGGTGCCGTAGCGGTTGTCGAAGAAGTGCTTCGTGTCGGCGTCGTTCACGGCGACGACCGGGAAGGCCAGGACGCCCTCCAGTTCCATCGCCCGCTCCCGGATCACGCCAGTGGTGGTCTCCTCGGTGGCGCCGATCACGTCCGGTAGCAGGTCACGGCGAGCGCGGTGCAGTTCGGTGACCACGTCGGCGCCGTCGTCGAGGAGGAGTTGTGGTCGGTGTTCGAGGGCGCTCTGGATGTGGCGGTTGTAGGTCTCGCCGTCCTCACCCTTGATCGCAAAGACGGCGATGCCCTCCTCGACCAGCGCGGCGGCGACGTCGTCCTGGGTGGAGAGAGGGTTGCTGGCGCAGAGGACCGCGTCGGCCCCGGCGGCCTGGAAGGTCAGGGCCAGGTTAGCGGTCTCGGTGGTGATGTGGGCGCAACAGAGCATGCGGATGCCCTGGAGGGGCTTCTCGGCGGCGAACCGCTCCTTGATCTGGGCCAGGACCGGCATCTCCCGAGCAGCCCAGTCGATCCGGCGGCGTCCGTCGGCGGCCAGGGAGGGGTCCTTGATATCGAAGCGCAGCGGTGAGGTGGAGACCACGGGTGCTCGTCCTTTCATCAGCGACCATCTGGCCGCCCTTCCTGCCAGGTCACGGTTCGACCCGGCGTCGGCTGGCATGTCGGCGGCGCGTCAGGCCGGAGTCGGGAGTCCTCCACTGGTTGGGGAACCCGCGGTGACCGGGGACGCGAACATCCCGGGGTGAATCGACCCGACCATGTCCGGGAACGAACGGTCGAAGCGGGCGACGAACGTCTCGGGCGTGTAGGCGTGTTCCTGGGGCCCGTGGCGCTCGATCGCGTAGGTGGCGGCAAGGGCAGCGATCCGGCCGGCGATCGGCAGGTCGAGTCCGAGCAAGAGTCCCTTGAGCAACCCAGAGCGGTAGGCATCGCCACCGCCGGTCGGGTCCACCACCTGGTCCGAGGCGGCGATGGGAATGCGGACCGTCTGCCCGCCGTGATGCAACTCGGAGCCCTCTCCGCCGAAGGTGACTCCGACCAGGGCGACGCGCTCGCGCAGGTCATCAAGGCCGAGGCCGGTCTTGCGCTCCAACATCCCCAATTCGTAGTCATTGAGGACGACGCCCCAGGCGGGCTCGATCCCGGCCAGGATGTCCTCCGGCGACATGACCACGATCTGCTGCGAGGGATCGTAGAAGAGGCGGCTGCCGCCGGCGGCGATCTCGGCGGCGTGGCGGCGCATGACGTCCGGGGACGTGGCGCCGACGATGCCGTACCGGGTGGACCGGGCGGCCTCGCGGACGGGGGCGTCCAGGACGATGCCGGACGGCCCGGGATAGAACGAGGCGATCTGGTTGCCAGAGAGGTCGGCCATCATGAAGGCGGAAGCGGTCAGGACGGTGGGGTCCTCCTGGACCATCCGCATGTCGATGCCGAGGTCGTCGAAGACCTGGCGGTACCCCGCGAAGTCGGACCCGACGCCGCCGACGAGGACTGGCCGCTCGCCCAGCAGGGCCAGGGAGTAGGCGATGTTGCCGCCGACCCCACCCCGGTGGCGGCGGAGGCCGTCGAGGAGGAAGCTGACCGAGAGGACGTGGACCTTCTCGGGGAGGATGTGCTCCTGGAAGGAGCCCCCGAAGGCCATGATGATGTCGTGGGCGATCGAGGCACTGACGATCACGCCGTCGCGGCCCGAACCGTGGTCGCCGTCGTCTCTCACGCCCGCTGGCCCCTCCGCCCACCGACGAGTGGGGCCCGGACATACGAGTGCCGTCCGGCGTCCACCACGGGAAACCGCACGGCTCGACCCACTCACTCGGCGGTCAGCATAGCACGCGGCCGGGCGGGCGGCCAAACCGGACGACCCCGTCGCGCCGGGCTGGGAATGCCGACCGGACCGCGCCGAGACAAACCGAGTGAGTCGGCTGACGCTCCCCATTGGTGCCGGATGGACCAGCCCCGGTTCGCGAATCGCGTCCTGTGGGAAAGGCGCCTCCCGCCCGGGGTACGAACCGCGACCGCGATGCCCCCGCCGGCGATCGTCGCCTCGATTTCACATCTCGCCACGTGCCCGGCGACCTGACCTCGACCGCGTCCGATCACCGTCGATCGCCGCGAACGATCAGGTGGACTCCTGGGCGGTGGATAACCCCGCCCCGTTCATGCCGTCATGCCGCCGGTCATATCGTCAACGTTGCGAATGCCGCACGCCAGGCGCAGACTCGCCACGACGCTGGAGCGGTCGCCAAACCCGCAGATGATCGCCACCCGTGCAGCGCCATCGACGGGAGCGTTGGCGCCCTGGACGATCTGTCCGGCACGGCGATGGACGGCATCGGGACTATCTCCCTAGTCCACTCGTCATCATCACCATCACCGCGGACATCGAGGATTAGGAGCCCCACTTCGGCGTCGTCGAGCCTGCGGGCCCGATCCTCGACCCTGATCCGGGAAAGTGCCAGGACGTCTCGGCCCGCTGCCCGCTAGGCCGCCGTCGAGGTACCCAGCGACGCGGTCCGGGCCAGTCCGGCGACGTTCGTTGCAGGCGTCGGCATAGAGGCTAGCGTCCTCGAGGATCAGGACGAGGCCTCGGTCGTAAGGAGCCAGCCAACCCATCCAAGCCGTGTAGTCCGGCCGTAAAAGCCCCGCGAATGCGACATCGGGGATGTTGCCCCTCACCGAAGGCTCCCTGGCTCCGGGCGTCGACCACGAGGGTGCCCGCGCGCTGGTGGTCGATGACCTGCTCGGCGTAAAGCGCTCCGCTCGAACAGGGCGTCATCTCGGCGCCGACCGGGTCTACGTTCGGTCTGGTCGGGACCACACTCACGGCGGGGGCGACATCATGACCGCCCGTCTCCTCCTGATCAGCACCTCACCGAGAACCCTTTGCCTCTCGGCATCTGTTCGGCACGGTAACGATCAATGTTTCGCTGCCTCGTCTGACTGCCCGCTTGGTCGCGGGGCTGGGCTCCCTTTCCGGCGGGACCCTCCCAGCTTAGCGGCCAGCCACTGCGTCCTAACCTTCCGAACCGGGGA
>CADCWH010000164.1 GCA_902806395.1 uncultured Thermomicrobiales bacterium
CTGGCCGATGTCGGGGCGGGTCGCCATTCGTTGGCCCGTCCGGTGCGTCTGGATGACGTGGCCGACCAGGCCCACCCGGCCGACGGGGCGATGCACCGGGTCGTCGCCGGTATGGCGCCATGCTGGCACCTCTGGCGGCGCGACGCGGGTGACGAGTGGCGGGAACTCTATCGCTTCACCCGGGAGCCCCAATCCTGGGACGCTTTCGCGGCACGCTGCGCCTTCTACCAGGACGACTCGGACTCGGTCTTTCGTCAGACGGCGTGGGCGACCCGCCTGACCAGTGATGGCCGGATCACCCTCCGAGACGGCCTGCTCTCGATCACCCGCACCGCGACCAGAACGCGCGAGGAGATCGCGATCGCGCCGGCTGATGTCGCGGCAACGCTCGCGGACCACTTCGGCATCACGCTAGATCGACCCGCGGATACCGTCCCCGCGGCACGACCCACTGGAGCGACGCACGACGCACCCGGTGATCACGAACCGACGACCGACGGCTGACGACCGACCCATGGCCCACGACGAGGACGGAGAACGACGATGGATGGATTGACGATGCGGTCCGACGGCGAGACGGGCCTGATCGGGTCATGGCGGCCGCTACGGGTGCTCGGCATCGGCGGCAGCATGCGGCTGGGCTCGAAGAGTCTCGGGGCTCTGGAGTCCGCCCTGGCCCTGGCCCGGGAGGCCGGTGCGGAGACGACCCTGGCCAGCGTTCGGGACCTCGCCCTGCCGGTCTACGACCCCTCGATCGGCCTGGACGACCAGCCCGAGTCACTGAGGCGGTTGGTCGATCAGGTCCGCGCGGCCGACGCCTACGTCCTGGCCTCCCCCACCTACCACGGCACGGTCTCCGGAGCGGTCAAGAACGTCCTCGACGCCCTCAACGTCCTGGGCCGGGACATGCCCCGCTACCTGGCAGGCAAGCCGGTCGGCCTGGTGGCCCTCGGCGGCCCGTCGGCGATGAACACCCTCAACGCCCTCGGCCACGCCACGCGCGGCATGAACGGCCTGACCACGACCACCGTCGTGACGGTCCCGGCCTCCGCCGTCGACGAGGACACCGGCACCGTGACCGACGATGCGGTCCGGGGTCGCCTCGCCCTGATGATCGAGGAGCTGATGCTCCTCGGCACGGCCCTACGCGAGCGGACCGCCGTCGCGGCCCTGGCCGGGACGCGATAGCGGAGCGCCCTCAGGCCATGTGGAGACGGGGAGGGCAGATGCCCTCCCCGTCTTCGCGTCATGTCTCGTGTGTCGTCGCCCCGCCGGTCACGGGACCTGTCGGCCCGGCGGCGACGTGGGGGTTAGTAGACCTCGAGGTAGCGGTCGCGCTCCCAGGAGGAGACGTGGCGGCGGAACTCGCTCCACTCGGCCAACTGGGCCTCGGTCAGGCGCTCGAAGACGTGGTCGCCGAGGGCGGCCCGGATCACCTCGTCCTTCTCCATCTCCGCCACGGCCTCACCGAGCGTGGCCGGCAGGACGGGGATGTTGCGCCGCTTGAGGTCCTCGTCGGTGAAGTGGTAGAGGTTCTCCTCCACCGGCTCCGGCAGCGGCAGCTCGTTCTCGATCCCGTCCATGCCGGCCGCCAGCATCGCCGCGAAGGCGAGGTAGGGGTTGCAGCTCGGGTCCGGGCAGCGCAGCTCGATCCGGGTCGCGGCGGTGTTGCCGCCCCGGATCGCCGGGACGCGGATCAGGGCCGAGCGGTTCGTCCGGGCCCAGGAGACGTAGACCGGAGCCTCGAAGCCCGGCACCAGGCGCCGGTAGGAGTTTACCAGCGGGGCGATCACACCGCAGAGGCCGCGGGCGTGGGCGAGCTGGCCGGCGATGAAGTGCTTGGCGATCTTGGACAGGCCGTAGGCATCGTCCGTGTCGACGAAGGCGTTGCCGCCGCCCTTGACCGGCACGAAGCTCTGGTGACAGTGCATGCCGGAGCCGTTGATGCCCTCCAGCGGCTTCGGCATGAATGTGGCATGGAGGCCATGGTTCTGGGCGATCGCCTTGAGCACGTACTTGAAGGTCAGGGCCCGGTCGGCGGTCGCGACGGCGTCGCCGTACTCGAAGTCGATCTCGTGCTGGCCGATCGCGACCTCGTGGTGGCTGGCCTCGACCTCGATCCCCATTTCGTCTAGGGCCATCACCATGTCCTTGCGGACGATGCTGGCCAGGTCGGTCGAGAGGTCGAAGTAGCCGCCCCGGTCGTGCGGCAGGGGGGCGATCTCGGAGCCGTTCTTGGAGAAGAGGAAGAACTCCAGCTCCGGCCCGACCTTGTAGAGGTAACCCATCTCGTAGAGGCGCTCGAGCTGGCGCAGCAGGACGCCCCGCGGGTCGCCGGGGAAGGGGTCGCCGTTGGGGCTGTAGACCCAGCAGATGACCCGGGCAGTCGGGAACTGGTCCCGCTCCCAGGGCACGACCGAGAAGGTCGAGAGGTCCGGGTCGAGGTACATGTCCGACTCGGCGATGCGGGTGAACCCGGCGATCGAGGAGCCGTCGATCCACTGCCCGCCGTCGATGATGTGGCCGAAGACGCTGGCCGGGATGGTGACGCTCTTGACGATCCCCATCACGTCGGTGAACTGCAGGTTGATGAACTTGATCCCGTGCTCTTGGACCTGGGCGAGGATGTCACCCTTGCTCGGGCTCTTGCCAGTGATCTTCTCGTGCGAGACCGTCGTTGCCATCGTTCCGGTCGCCTCCCCTATGCCGCGCGTACAGGATCGCCCATGACACTCGGCGGTCCGGCGCCGTGTCACCACGGGCACCAGGCGGACACCGGCCGGGCATGCCGCA
>CADCWH010000165.1 GCA_902806395.1 uncultured Thermomicrobiales bacterium
GCCTCGTCGATGATGTAGAACTTGGTCCGCAGGTGGGTCGGGGCATACTTGACCCGCTCCCGCAGTTCACGGATATCGTCGATGCCCCGGTTGCTGGCCGCATCGATCTCGACCACGTCCGTCGTCGCGTTGGCCGCGATCGCCACGCAGTTGGCACACGTGCCGCACGGCCGCGCCGCCGGGTCCGGATGGAGGCAGTTGACCGCCTTGGCCAGCAGCCGAGCCGTGGTCGTCTTGCCCGTGCCGCGCGGACCGCAGAATAGGTAGGCGTGACCGAGCCGGTCCCGGGCGATCGCGTTCCGGAGCGTCCGGACGATCACCTCCTGACCGACCAACTCGTCCTCGGCGAACGTCGCCGGCCGATACTTCCGGTACAATGACCGCGTCTGGCTGCCACCGTCGGTGGATGATGCGTTCCGCGCGGCCGGAGCGACGGGCACTGCGGTAGGACTTGCCACGGGGGCGACGGGGGGCATCTCGTCGCCGAAGAGGGATGGGGCGATCATAGGGGGCTCCCCGGCCCACGGCTCGCCGCCGCGTCCGATCCTGAATCCGAATTCGATGGCGTCATTGTCCGTACATCGCCCGGCCAGTATATCGGCCGACCCCCAGACCGTCCAAACTTCGCTGCCTGCCGACTGTCACCCACCACGTCTCGGAGACCAGCGGCCACCATGGGCACTCTCTACGTGGTCGCCACGCCGATCGGCAACCGGGCCGACATCTCTGAGCGCGCGATCCAGACCCTGCGCGCCGTCTCCCTGGTCGCCGCCGAGGATACCCGCCACACCGGCCAATTCCTCAAGCACCTCGGCATCGATCGCCCCCTCCTCAGCTACCACGCCTTCAACGAGCGTGGCCGCCGCGATCGTCTCCTTGCCGCCCTGGCCGACGGCGATGTTGCCCTGGTCACCGACGCCGGTACGCCCGGCATTTCCGACCCGGGCCACGACCTGGTCGACGCCGCTCACGAGGCCGGTTTCCCCGTGTCCCCGATTCCCGGCCCCTCCGCCATGGTGGCGGCGGTCGCCGCCTCTGGTCTGGTCCCCGGGCCGTTCTACATGCTCGGGTTCCTCCCCGTCCGGGGTCCGGAGCGCGTGGCGGCGCTCGCCCGGGCCGCCGCCGCCGCCTCGCCCGTCGTCCTCTTCGAGGCGGCTCCCCGGCTGGTCCGCACGCTGGACGACCTGCTCGCCGCGCTGGGCGACCGCCGGCTCGCCGTCGCCCGGGAGCTGACCAAGCTGCACGAGGAGATAGCGCGTGGTACCGTGAGCGAGATGCGAGCCCGGTACGATGCGGCATCGCCCCGGGGGGAGCTGGTCTTGGTCGTCGGGGCGCCGCTCGCCGGCGGGTTCGCGGCCGACGATGTCCGGGGCACCCTGCGTGCCCTCCTGGCGGGCGGCCACGGTCCCAGCCAGGCCGCCCGCGAGGCCGCCGCGCTCTTCGCCATCCCCCGGGGTGATCTCTACACCCTGGCCCGCGAGGTCGCCGCCGAAGCGACCGCACGGCGTCCAGAGACGGCCGGCGACCCCGACCGGGAGCAGGTCCCCGCCGATGGGCCAGGCGCGGACGGGGGCCCGGACCTGAAGCCACTGACGGACGATGGCCGCGACGACCGTGGAGGACGATGACCATGGGGACCTGGCTACACCGGTCGTTTGCCAAGGTGGAGCACCTGCTGGCCTTCGTCAACGCCGAGTCCATGCGGGCCGACCAGTTCAAGGTCGTCTCCGCTCGGGATAGCCGGGGCGGCCCGGTCTTCATCCTCCTCTTCGAGCAACCGGATCCGGACGGTGGCGCCGGCACGACGATCGTCGAGGCCGAGTTGCTCCCCGTCGTCGAGGCCGTCGAACGGGCCGATGTCGCCGACGCCATCACTCAGGCCGAGGAGATCATCCACGGCGGCGGCAACGACACTTGACCATAGGGGATAGGAAAAGGATCCTCCCCATGGTCTGCCGTCCCTATCCCGACTGGAACGCTAGCCGCCTGCGGTGCATCAGGATGCTCTGCAGCACCCCCTCTGCTGCCAAGAACGTCCAGACCGACGAGGACCCGGCGCTGACGAACGGCAGCGTGATCCCGGTCACCGGCATCACGCCGATGTTCATGCCGATGTTGACCATCGCCTGGAACAGGAACGCGCCGGTGATCCCCGCCGCCAGGCACTGCCCGAAGCTGTCCCGAGCCACCTCGATCACCGAGAGGCACCGCCAGATCATGATCAGGTAGGTCGTCAGCAGCGCCAGCATCCCGAAGAAGCCGAACATGCCGCTCGCGTGCGCGAAGATGAAGTCCGACTCCCGCACCGTCAGCAGTTCCAACTGGCTCTGCGTCCCGCCCGCCAGGCCGGCTCCGAACCATCCTCCGGAGCCGATGCTGATCCGGGCCTGCATGATGTTGAATCCCTCGCCCATCGGGTCCAGGGCCGGGTTGTAGGAGACCAGCAGCCGCTCCTTCTGGTAGTCCAGGAACACGAACCGCCAGGCCGCAATGAACGCCGGGGCCGCCATCAGGAGCAGCCCGCCGAAGTACAACGTCCGGGTCCGGGCGGTCATCAGCATCATCGTCGCCCAGATCGCCCCGAACACCAGCGACGACCCCAGGTCGGGCTCCAGGAACACGATCGCCATCGGCAACGCCACGATCAGCATCGAGACGACGAAGTTGCCAAACTCCGCCATCGCCGGTCCCCGCGAGGCGATGAACGCCGCCAGGGCGATGATCGTGGTCAACTTGGCGAATTCCGACGGCTGCATCGAGATCGGACCGAAGTTGATCCAGCGTTCCGATCCGGCGATCGTGGTCCCGATCCCCGGCAGCATCAGCGCGAACAGCGGCGCCAACCCCGCCAGGTAGATCAGCCAGGCCCCGGTCGCCAAGAATCGGTAGTCGAACGACGCGATCACCAGCATCATCGTCAGGCCGATCAACCCGTAGAACGCCTGCCGCACCCCGAGGTTGTTCGGCCCAAGCGGGGCCATCTCCGTCGCGCTCCAGATGGCGATCACGCCGAAGGCCATCAAGATCAGGGTGGTGATGACGAGGTAGGGATCGAAGTCCTTCCAGCGGTGGCCGGTCGTCATGGTGGCTGGCTCCTGGGGTAGTCGGGGGCGGTGGGGCGGACGGGTCTCGGGTCCGGTGTCACCTCCCGTGGACGGCGGCCACGCCGGGCGACGGGATCACGGCACCAGCCGGTCAGAGGACGACGACGTCGTTCATCGAGATGTGGAAGACGCAGCCCAACAGCTCCGCGGCGTGGCGGCTCATCAGCATCCGGGGCAGGAAGATCTCGAAGTACTCCATCACCGACGACATCGTGCTGTCGATCTCCAATTGCAGCGTGATCGTCTTCGCCGCCTCGTCGACCCGCAGGAACGACGACGTGGCGGCGTAGTTGACCCGGTCGTGCTGGTCGAAGCTGGTAGGGTCCTCGTTGCGGACCCGGGATCGGTGGACATCCGACTTGTCGGCCAGGATCAGGGCCGCCGAGACCGGGTGGACCGGCTCACCGAGCCGGGCCCCGTCGTCACCGTGGGAGCCGATCGCCCCCAGCACGACCGCGATGTCCTCCGGCACCATCCCCAGCCGGGTCAGGATCGGGTAGGCCAGCGTCGCGCCGATCGTGGCGTGACCGTGGCGGCTGACAACGTTGCCGATGTCGTGCAGGTAGCCCGAGATCGCCGCCAGCTCCTGGTGCCGGGAGTCGTGCCCCAACAGCCGCATCACGTTCCGGGCGATGCTCGCGACCAGGGTCACGTGGCGGAACCCGTGCTCGGTGAACCCCAGGACACCCAAGTTGATGTTGGCCTGGGTGATGAAGGCCCGCACCTCAGGGTCGGTCCGCACGGTCTCGAACCCTAGGCTCGACTCGGAGCGGGGCGCGTCGGCGGCCGTCTCGGCCCGAACCGCCGTCTTGCCATAGCGTGGTTCGGACGCGTCGATAGCGTCGATCGCCAGCAGCGTCTCGGTGGCCGCGTTGATCTGCTCCTCGACGGTGTCCGGCATGATGCCGGGCGTCGCGTCGGGCGTGGCGTCAGGCGATGGGGACATGGGTCAAGATCCTCGTGTGGACGGGTATTCCAGGAGTATAGGTCGCCCGGGCCGGGCGTTCCCACCCGGGGGTCCGGCCACGGCGGGCGCTGGCGCAGTGTCCCGACGTCGCCACACCCGTCCCGCGGCCGTGTCGCGGATGCACAGGGGACCCACTCGGCTCATGGTAAAATGGTCTCATCGATGAACAGTGAAATGCCCGGCCAATGCGTCGCTGGTCCCCGGGGTCCTGGGGGTAAACGTGTGATAACTCTGGTTCGGCGTCCACGCGCGAGCGCGTCGGCGGCTTCCTCCCCGCCCACCTTCGGCCAATCCCTCCCCGGTCTCCCTCGAGCGAGCGCCGCCGAGGTCCTCAACGCCGGTCCTCCCCACCCTGTCCTCGCCACGTCGTGACCGTGTCCATCGGTGTAGTTCATCCGATGGGACGCACCGTTGTCGCGACGGCGGACGCGGACCGGGGCGGATGGTGCTCTCACCCGGTCGGAGATGGAGTGGGGACATGATCGTCATCGCTGACCTGTTGGATGCCATCCTCGTCGGCTGCCTCGCCTTCGGACTGATCTTCTCCCTGGTCACGATCCTCCTCGGGGGCATCGATGTCGGTGATGCGGCCGACGCGGGCGGACCGTGGTTCGGGAGTGTCAGTGCCCTGCTGGCGGCGGTCGCCTGGTTCGGGGGCGTGGGGCTCATCGCCCGGAACGCCGTCGGTCTCGTCGCCCCGCTGGCGCTGGTCGCCGCGTTCGCCGCGGGCATCGCCGGCGCATGGATCGTCGGGATGGCGCTGCGTCGGCTTTCGGCGGAGGGCAAGGGGCTCGACCCCGCCCGCTACGAATTGCCAGGAACACTAGCCCGCGTCTCCTCCTCGATCCGGGCCGGTGGGGTGGGGGAGATCATCTACGAGCAGGAGGGCTCCCGCCAGGTCACTGCCGCGCGCGCCGAACACGGCACCGCCATCAGCCGGGGAGAGCAGGTGGTGGTCCTGGCCTACCGAGGTGGCGTGGCTACCGTCGCCGCGTGGGACGAACTGATGCGCCCCCGGGACGAGATCCCCCCCAGTGGGGTGGTCCCCACCCAGATCGGACCGAACTCGCGATCCGGCCGGGACGCACCGGTCGAGCTGGACGACGAACGTCCGGTCATCGCGACCCACCGCACCGGCTGACGCGGTCCGGGCGGCGGACCGACCCGGCACCGGGGATGCCCCGATCCGGAGTGCGACCACCGTGCGACGGCGTGACGAGCGAACCGCGACAGACGCGAATGACGAATCGGACGAGCGGCATACGGAGGCAGCAATGGAACTTGGTGGCGTCTTGGTGATCGTCGGCCTGTTGGTCGTGATCATCGTCCTTGTCCTCATCATCTCGGCGACCCTCTTTCGCAAGGTCGGGCCGAACCATGCGTTGATCATCTATGGCGCCGGAGGTACCAAGGTCATCAAGGGGAGCGGCAAGGTCGTCTGGCCCCTCGTCCAACAGTCCCGCGAGCTGTCGCTGGAGCTGATGAGTTTCGATGTTGCCCCGACCCAGGACCTCTATACCAGCCAGGGTGTGGCGGTGAATGTCGAGGCCGTGGCCCAGATCAAGGTCAAGTCCGACCCGGTCAGCATCCTGACCGCTGCCGAGCAGTTCCTCAGCAAGAACGAAGCGCAGCAGCAGGGCCTCATCCGCTTGGTGATGGAGGGCCACCTGCGCGGTATCGTCGGCCAGCTCACCGTCGAAGCCATCGTCAAGGAACCGGAGATGGTCGCCGACCGGATGCGCTCCAACGTCGCGGACGACGTCAGCAAGATGGGTCTGGAAGTCATCTCGTTCACGATCCGGGAAGTGCGGGACAAGAACGAGTACATCCTCAACATGGGGAAGCCAGACATCGCCCTCGTCCGGCGCCAGGCCGACATCGCGACCGCCGAGGCCGACCGCGACACCGCCATCAAGCGGGCCCACGCCAACCGCGAGGCCGCCATTGCCCAGGCCGCCGCCCGACAGGACGAGGTGATCGCCCAGACCGCCAGCGAGACCAAGCAGGCCGAGGCCGTCCGCGACCTCAACGTCAAGCAGGCCGAGTACCGTGCCACCGTCCAGCTCCAGGCCGCCGCCGCCGACAAGGCCTATGAGATCCAGGCCAACGTCCAGCAGCAGCGGGTCATCGAGGAGCAGGTGCGGATCGATCAGGTCCGCAAGGTCGGAGAAATCCAGGTCCAGGAGGCCGAGATCCAGCGCCGCGAGAAGGAGCTCATCGCCACCGTCCTCAAGGCCGCCCAGATCGAGCGGCAACGGATCGAGACCCTGGCCGACGCCGACCGCCAGGCCCAGGTGCACATGGCCTCCGGTGCCGCCGAAGCCGAGCGGTTGAATGGCCAAGCCCACGCCGAGATCGCCCGGGTGCAGGGTCTCGCCGAGGCCGAGGTGATCTTGGCCAAGGGCAATGCCGAGGCCCAGGCAATGGCCGTCAAGGCCGAAGCCTTCCAGGCCTACAACGAGGCCGCCGTCATCGACAAGTTCCTCAGCACCCTGCCGGAAGCTATCCGGGCGATGTCGGAGCCTCTCAACAAGGTCGACAAGATCACCGTCATCTCCACCGGCGGCGAGGGCGGCGGGATCGGCGTCAACAAGATCACCGCCGACATGACCCAGATGATCGCCCAGGTCCCCGCCCTGCTCGAGTCTCTCACCGGGATGCGAGTCGAGGACATGATGCGCAATGTCCCGGCCCTGCGGGACGCGATCGAGGCGAGCGACGGCCGTACCGCCGCCTCCACCGATGGCACCGCCACAGCGATGGCCGCGACCAACGGCAAGCCGACCACCGCCGAGAACCCGAACGCGCTGGCTCGGACCACCGCCGACGGCCGCCCCGCCAACGGTGACCCCCACCAGCAGGGGTGATCCGAAGTCGGGACTGGCCGCGCGGAGGACAGATCGCACGTGGCCGCACCGTCTCGGGTGCGCACAGATCGCACGGGCGCTGCTGGGTACGCCGTTCCGACCGGACCGACTTCTCGTCGGGCCCCCGTACACATCACGAAGGCGCTGAGAGCGGCGTCCCCGATCATGAGGTGCGGCGAATGGGCGGATAGTCAGCACGGAGATCGTCCTTGGGTGTCTGACCCGTGCCCTCCGGCGGTTTCGCCCCGCGCAGCCCCTCGCGTCTGGCCCCGTGCTATCCTTTTTCGGATAGTGGGACATCGATTGCTCCGAGTCCGGGCCAGACGACACGGTGCGGGCCCACGCACCGTCCGGGACGCTCGTCGCGACCCAAGACTCGACTTTGGTCCCTCTCCCGTTCGCACGACATCGACCGTCCAAGGAACTTTTCCCCATGTCATCCGACCCCTTTGACGCCAGCGCCGACGACCTGGACGCCCAGCGCGTCCGCGTCGAAGCCATCGGTGAGCCGGGTCAGCGCCGATTCCGGCTCCTGACCCTGATCGATGGCGTCACCACCATCGTCTGGATGGAGAAGCAGCAGCTTCAGGCCCTCGGCCTGGCCCTCGACCAGCTCATCGACCAGTTGCCCGATGCCCCGCCCTCCCTGACGGGCGGGAACGTCCCCGTCTCGTTCGACGAGGACACCCGCCGCCAGTTCCGCGTCGGCCGGATGGAACTTGGCTACGACGAGCGCCGGGACCGCTTCGTGATCGTCGCCCACGACCTGACCGACGACGACACCGGCATCACCCTGCGCTGCCGCGTCAGCCGTGAGCAGGCTCGAGAGCTCAGCGTGGATGCTGTGTCGGTGGTTTCCGCCGGTCGTCCCCGCTGCACCATGTGCGGCGCCCCGATGGGCCCCGGCCTCCA
>CADCWH010000166.1 GCA_902806395.1 uncultured Thermomicrobiales bacterium
GAGGGCGAACCGCTCGACGATGCCGAGGTTCGGGTCCTCGTCGAGGAGGTGGCGGGTGAGGAGCGCCTCGTTGAGCGTCGAGGCGACCTCGGCCAGGAAGATCGGGTACTGTGCGTCGTGGTAGGGCTGGGCGCGGTCGGCGAGGTAGGAGTGCATGGCGTGGCCGGCCTCGTGGGTCAGCGTGTACACGTGGTCGAGGGTGCCGTTCCAATTCATCAGGATGACCGGGTTCGCCCGGTAGGCGCCCCACGAGTAGGCGCCCGAGCGCTTGCCCTTGGTCTCGGGCAGGTCGACCCAGCGCTCGGTGGTCAGACCCCCCCGGAGCACCCCGACGTACTCCTCGCCGAGCGGCGCGAGCGACGCCAGGACGAGGTCGACCGCCTCGGCATAGGTGTATCGGCGCTCGGGGATCGGCGCGATCGGCACGAACATGTCGTACGCCTCGAGCGTGTCGATCCCGAGCATCCGGCGGCGCAAGGCGTTGTACCGCTCGTAGGTCGGCCGGGCGGCCCTGGTTGCCTCGATCAGGCTGTCGTAGACCTGCTCTGAGATCGCGTTGGCGAAGAGCGCCGACTCCCTGGCTGTCTCGAAGCCGCGGGCCCGGGCGTAGAAGACGTCCTTGCGGACCGAGGTCGCGTGGAGGCTCGCGAGGGTGTGCTGATGTGCGTGGTAAGCGGCCATCAGGACGTCGTAGGCCTCGCGCCGGACGTCCTGGTCCTTGCTGTCTTGGAGCACTTGGTAGCGGCTCTTGGTCAGCTCGACCTCCGAGCCGTCCTCGTCGTGGACCGTCCCGTAGACCAGATCGGCGTTGTCGAGCGCCATGAACGTGTCCCGGGGACCGCGAGCGATGTCGAACGACATCGCCAGGATCTCCTCGACCTCCGGAGAGCGCGTGTGCGGCCGGTTCCGGATGATGTCGTCCAGGTAGTGCCGGTACTCTGCGAGGTCCGGCGAGGCGAGATAGTCGTCCAGCGACTCCTCGGGCAGCGCGAGGAGCTCGGGGTCGAACCAGGCCATCCGTTGGCTGGCGGCGATCGCGGCCGCCGTCGCCCGGTCGACCCGTCCCTGTCCCTCGCTGTCGCCCAGGTCGACATCGGCCGTCAGGCGGGCGAAGACGCTGAGCCGCTCCATCGCCTGGCGCAGCGCCACACTCGCCTCGATCGCCTCCCGGAGCACGCGGGCCGACTCGCCGAGCCGGCCCCGGAAGGAGACCGCCGTCTCGATCAGGCCGGGCGCGAGCGTGAGATCCGCCTCCCATGCCATGTGCGTGGGGTAGAGCGACGAGAGGTCCCAGGTCTCGCTGACGTCGACGTCGCCGCGGGTCAGGATCTCCATCTGGATGGTCAACGTTGCGCTCCTGCGGCCGGGTCAAAAGGTGGATCGAATAGTCCAATGATACTCACTCGGGTCTTCCGGACGTCTGGCAAGGCTCCCCGATCGGTACTTAGTGTCACATTGACAATATCTCCCGGCGTGGCTACGCTTACCCTGCAGTCGTCAACGAATCGCGAACCGCGCGATCCACGACTGCGATGAGGGCCCCTCCCCCATGCCATCCAGCCCCGTCGAGACGCCGACCTCCCCGCTTACGCTTGGGACGCCCCTCCGCTTCGGTGAGTCGGCCTCTCAGTGGTTCCTCGAGCCGCAGTTGAACCCGGCCGCCTGCGTACCTGAGGAGACGGTCGGGGCCTACCCGACGCTCCGCAAGTACGGCGCGACGCCCCTCCGGCAGGAGCGGATCCCGCGCGAGTACCTCAGGATGCCCGACGTCGAGCGAGACCCGCGGATCTGGGCGCTGAGGCGCGAGCTCGGCGACCGGCTGGTCATCCTCGGCCACCACTACCAGCGCGATGAGGTCATCCAGTTCGCCGACTTCCGGGGCGACTCCTACAAGCTCTCCCAACTCGCCGCCAGCCAGTCGGAGGCCGAGTTCACCCTCTTCTGCGGCGTCCACTTCATGGCGGAGAGCGCTGACATCCTGTCCCAGTCCGGCCAAAAGGTGATCCTTCCGAACCTGGAGGCTGGCTGCTCGATGGCGGACATGGCTAAGGGCGCGGACGTCGAGGCCTGCTGGGACGCGCTCACCGGACTCGGCGTCGAAGGCATCGTCCCGATCACCTACATGAACTCGACCGCCGCCCTGAAGGCGTTCTGCGGGCGCAACGGTGGGATCGTCTGCACCTCGTCGAACGCGCCTCGGGTCTTCGACTGGGCGTTCGAGCGCGGCGAGAAGCTGCTGTTCTTCCCGGATGAGCACCTGGGCCGCAACACCGGCGTGGCCAAGGGCATCCCCCAGAGCGAGATGGTCGTCTGGGACCCGTTCCTGCCCCTCGGCGGGAACTCCGAGCAGGCGCTCCGCGACGCGACGCTGATCCTGTGGAAGGGCTACTGCTCGGTCCACGCCCGCTTCAGCGTCGAGCAGATCGCCCAGGCGCGGGCGGCGTTCCCAGATGTCCACGTCATCGTCCACCCAGAGTGCCGCCTGGAGGTCGTCGCGGCGTCCGACAGCTACGGCTCGACGGAGTTCATCATCGACGCGATCGCGGACGCACCGGCCGGCAGCACGTTCGGCGTCGGGACCGAGATCAACCTGGTCAACCGGCTCCAGCAGGAGCACCCGGACAAGACGATCTTCTGTCTGGACCCGGTCATCTGCCCCTGCTCCACTATGTACCGCGTCCACCCCGGCTACCTGCTCTGGGTGCTGGAGCACCTGGTCGCGGGGCGCGTGGTCAACCAGATAACGGTCGACCCCAAGACCAAGCGGGACGCTCTGGTCGCCCTCGACCGGATGCTGGCGGTTCCCTAAGTCAGCCCAGCGCGATAGACTGCCGGTCCTGCTCCCCCTGCCCGAGGAGCGGGC
>CADCWH010000167.1 GCA_902806395.1 uncultured Thermomicrobiales bacterium
CCCATTGCGGCAGGATCAGGCGCCAGTAGGAGTCGAGCCAACCGCTGCCCCCGTGGCCGAGGTAGTCGTTCACACCGAAGAAGGGGATGTGCTTGAGGATGATGTAGTTGGGGATCAGCGTGACCTGACCGGGGATCATCAGCGTCACGAGCGTCACCAGGAACAGCATGTCGCGTCCCGGGAAGCGCCGCTTGGCGAACGTGTAGGCGGCCAGGGAGCTGAAGAAGAGTTGCAGCAGCGTGACGGAGAGCGCGACGAACGCGCTGTTGAAGAAGTACAGGCCGATCCGCTCCTGCTTGAAGAACTCGACGTAGTTGTCGAAGCTGGGGTTGCGCGGGATCCAGCTCGGCGGCCAGCGGAACATGTCGCCGACGTCCTGGAGGGAAGCTGTGACCATCCACACGAACGGCGCGACGAACAGCACCGAGCCCGCGATCAGCAGCGCGTAGATCACCGCTTTCCACCCGGCGTCCCGCAGTCGCTGGCGTCGCTGGTCGGCGGCCCTGTGTTCGTCGATCGTCACCCGCTCGTCATCTCGTATCAGCGTCGCCACCGCACCACTCCTGACTCCTGGACCCCATGCCCGTCATCGCCGATCAGTATTCGACCTCGCGGCGGAGGAAGCGGAACTGGACGAGGGTAAATCCGAACATCATCGCGAACAGGGCGAACGCCAGCGCCGCCGCGTATCCCATGTCGAAGTTCTTGAAGGCGGTCTGGTAGATGTACCAGACCACCGTCCGGGTGCTGCCGAGCGGGCCGCCGCCGGTCATCACGAAGATCTGGGTGAAGACCTGGAACGAACCGAGCACCGAGACCACCACCAGGAACATCGTGGTGGTCGAGAGGAGGGGTACCGTGATGTCGCGGAGGCGGCGCCAACCGGTGGCACCGTCGATCTTGGCGGCGTCGTAGTACTCCTCGGGGATCGCCTGCAATCCGGCGAGGTAGACCACCATCGCGAAGCCGACGCTCTTCCAGACGCTCGTGATGATCACCGCCGGCATCGCCAGGTTCTGGTCGGACAGCCACAGCAACGTTTCGTCGATGAGGTGGAGCTTGATCAGGTAGTAGTTGAACAGGCCGAAGTCGCCGTTGTAGACCCACTTCCAGATGATGGAGGCGATCACCAGGGGGGTGATCACCGGCAGATAGAAGAAGGCGCGGAACAGCCCGCGCGCGCGGATCTGGTTGTTCAGCAAGAGCGCGATAAAGAGGCCGAAGCCGATCGTCAGGGGTACGGAGGCCACCGTGTAATAGAGCGTGTTGACCACGGCCTCGTGGAACCGGTCGTCCTGCACCAGTCGGCGGTAGTTGTCCAGGCCGACGAACGGCTTGACCGGTTCCAGGATATTCCACTGATGGAAGCTCAGGTAGAAGGCATAGCCGACCGAAAAGAACGTGAAGACGGCAAAGAGCAGCAGCACCGGTGCCAGGAATAGATACGCCGACCATTGCCGGCGCATCTGGCGGAGCACGAGCCGGGCACCCTTCGGGCGCGGCCTGACAGCTTGGACCGGTCTCATCGTCGTGGCGCGGACGGCCATGCGTCGCCCCCAAGTCGCGTCGTTACGGAAAGTTGCGGTGTTCGACCCCTCCCCTGGGTGGGGAGGGGTCGGGGCACCCTCGCTCGGACCGCGAGGGAAAACGGGACGCCGGTTGGCCGATCCCGTTATTGGCTGATGATGTCTTGCCCTTCCTCGGCCGCCTCGTCCAAGGCGGTGGCCGCGTCGACCTCACCGTAGATCGCGCGCCCTAGGGCGTCGTTGAGCGCGGTCTCGACCTCACCGTAGCGCGGGTTCGGCGCGGCGTTGGTGATGCCGCACGCCATCTGTTCGGCGAACCCTTCCATCACCGGGTTCGATTCGAAGATGCGCGGGTCCTCGAGCAGGGACGTCCGGGTGGGGAGCAGCGTGGTCGGCGCTTCCGGGGTGCCCTGGGTCCAGCGGGCCATGTTGCGCGGTGCGGAGAGGAACTCGACCCACTTCCAGGCGGCGTCATGGTTCTTGCCCCCAGCGGGCAGGACCAGGGTGTCACCGGCGACGGTGGTGGCGCACCGCTTACGTTCTGGCAGGGGTGCCGCCGACCACTTGCCCTCGATGTCGGGGAACTCGCTCGACATCACCCCAGCGAACCAGGCCCCGGCGACGTACATCGCCACCTGGCCGGTCGCGAAGGCGACTCGCCCGTCGTAGGAATTCGAGTTGAGGAAGTCCGGCGGCGAGTACTGGGCCAGGTTGGCGTAGAACTCGGCCGCCTCTTTCCCCTCGGCGCTGTTGAATAGGATCTCGCTGCCGTCCTCAGACAGCAGTTCTCCCCCGTTCTGCCAGAGCCAGGGGTACCAGTAGTAGGCCGCCTCGGTCGCGAACATGATGAAGCCGTAGGTGCGCTCCTCCGTGTTCGTGAGGGCTTTGGCGGCGGCCTCGAACTCCTCCCAGGTCTTTGGCGGCTCGGTGATGCCGGCCGCTTCAAACAAGTCGGTGCGATAGAAGAGGCCGGTCGTCTCGCCGTCGTACGGCAGTCCGAAGAGTTTTTCCTCGTACATCGCGGCATTCAGGAATGCCGGCACGTAGTCGTCGACCTTCACCGCCGCACTCTGCTCGGCGTAGGGACCGAGGTCGACGAGCGCGTTGCGCGAGGCGAAGTCGACGACGGCGCTCTGGTCGATGAACGCGACATCGGGCGGGTTGCCGCCCGCGATGCGGGTGGTCAGCCGGTCGGACGCTTCCTCGGCCGGCACGTCCTCGAAGTCGATCTCGATCGTGGGGTGCAGCGCCTGGAACTCTTCCCGGAACGCGTCCATCATGCCGCCGGTACCGGTGACCCATGAGGCAAAGGTGACAGTGGTCTGCTCGGTCGGATCGGCGACCCCCGGGCTGAGGTTCGCCAGGTCGAGTTCCTCGCCCACCGGCACCGGGCTCGCCGCTGGGCTCGCAGCTGGGCTCGCATCCTGTGCCGCTCGTGCCGCCCGCGCGCCCAGGAGTGCCCCGAGTGCCGGGGCCGACAGCCCGAGCGCGGCGGCCCGACCGGCAAACGTCCGGCGGGCCATCCGGTTCCCGGACGCCTTGCGTACGAGCTCCGAGACCTTGCCAGTCATGTCCTCGCTCCGTCGCTGTTCCTGATCTCGCTCGTCCTTCATGGGGTCACGTCTCCCTTCACACTTCCGCGCCAGATATTCCTCGGATCGTGACGTTCACCCTCCGCACGGGTCAGGGGGGACGCACGGTCGTACGCCGGCACAACGACATCATGCCACTCCCGCCACGAGCGATCGATCGCCGCACGGCACCGCGGTCGGCCTCGCATGGGGCGCGACCGGCGATGCGGCGATGGGTGCTGTTGAAGAGGATGGGATAAGTGCAGGTAACCCACCGCCGTCGGTGGTACGCCGTTGAGGTGGGAGAGTCATCGAGCTTCGCGTCACCCGCGTACGTCCGGCCCGCGGTCCCTGGACCGACGGCTCGGGTCACGTGGGCGACGTGGGAGGCCGTGCTCCGCGAAACGACGGTCTGCTCGGTCACGTGGATCGTCGCCCTTGACGCCTCGCCCTTGGTCCCGCGCGTGTGAAAGCCGATGACGTGATCGGCCTCGCCGCTTGGCCGGGGAGTGTACGAGCCGGTTAAAGGCTTGTCAACGACCCGCCGGAAGCCCGGTGAGGAAGGTATCCACCGCGTGCGGGCCGTTCGCTCAGGCACCCTCCCGGAGAGCGTCAACGATCATCCTGATGAGGCGCAGGTCCTCCCGGAAGTCCTCTGGGGTGGTCTTCGGGGCCCGGTCCCCGGTCACCACCTCATGGAAGTATTCGAGTTCGTGGGTGTACGGGTCCTTGAAGGTCGGGCGAGTGATGGTCTCGTGATAGGCGTCGCCGACGGTCTCGTGGGTGACGAGCGTGGTCGGCAGGTGGGGGATATAGGGCGTGTCGTATTGGACCCGCACCGATTTGGTGGCCCCGTAGACCTCGATGTGGGCGTCGAACCGGAGTTGCTCGTCGACCCCGGTCTCCAGGACCGCGCAGTACCCGTCGTACTCGAACGTCGCCGTCAGGTACTTGCCGCCACTCCAGTGGCGCGCGGCCACGACCCGCCGGGGGAACCCGAGTATCTCGCGCATCGCCGAGAGGTCGTGGCTGTTGAGGCCGAGCAGGAACCGGTAGGCGCCGACGATGTCCGGCGATGCCTCGCCGATCGCCTCGGACACGAGGCGTCCGGCGCGCTCGCTCCGGTCGCGGGCCATCTCGGGCGGGATGTCGTCGACGCGGAGGACCGTCTGGGCCTGGTCGATGATCAGCCGGTTGCGGCCGATGATGTCCCGCACCCGCGCGTACTGGATCGGCCCCAGGTCCTTGACGGCCTCGACCGCCTGGAGGAATGCGGGTGCGAACCGCCGCATGTAGGCGACCATGACCCGCACCCCGGCCGCGTCCCGGGCCGTGATGATCTCATCCACCTCGGCTTCGCTGAGGCACATCGGTTTCTCGACTAAGACGTGCCGGCCATGGCGAGCGGCTGCGACCACGCAGTCGGCGTGGTACTCGTCGCTGTTGAGCACGAAGATGGCGTCGAGGTCGTCTTGGGCGACCATGTCGGACGCCACCGGGTATCGGCAGGCCGGCTCGACCCCGTATCGGTCACCCATGGCCGAGAGCAACCGCGGTGAGACATCGCAGAGAGCCGCGATGCGATACCGGTCGGCGAGCGCCTCCAAGATCGGGAGATGGACGATCTGGGCAACTTCCCCTAGGCCAATGACCCCGACGTTGACCCGACTCACGGTGCCTCCCTCGTTGACGATCGGGCGCGGGGCTTCCTTGGCCACCCCGGCCATCCACACCGGGGAACGCTACACCGACCCGGGATACTGGCGCCAACCGGCCCGGCATCCTGCCTGGCCACGTGTCAGGTGCCGTGTCCCCTATGGGCCGACCGGCGTCAAGACGCGAGCGCCCCATGCCGGCATCGGGACGGTGAGCCCGCCCGAGGTCGGGACGGTGAACCGCTCCCCGCCCAGCGCGTCGATCAGGGCGTCACCGAATTGGTCCCGGAACGCGGCGGGGATCGTCACCGGGACATCCGCCGGTCGCTTGGCGAAGTGGAGCAGGACGAGTGCGGGCGGGTCGCCGGCCGCGGCGTGGCGGAGATAGGCCAGGGTCGGATCGGATGGAGTGGAGTCGAGGAGGGTCCAGGCGCGGGAACGCAGGGTGGGGAGCCGCCGCCTGAGGTCGATCAGGCGTTTGTAGAAGGGACGCAGGGCGAATCGGTCCTCGTCCCAACGGACCGGGGCCGGGTCACGGTAGGGGTGATAGGACGCGCCGATCTCGTCACCGGTGTAGACGCAGGGGATCCCGGGCAGCGTCAGGAGGAGCGTCGCCGCGACGCGGGTCACCTCCGGTCCGTGGGCGTCGACGAAGCGGGTCCCGGTGTCGTTGTTGTTCAGGAACCTGAAGACGAGACTGTCCGGCGGGTAACCCGCGCCGTCGGCGGTCAGGGCGGCGCGCAGGCGGGATGCCACCCGGCTCGGGTCGGCGGAGGCATCCTCCCAGACCCCTTCCCAAGCCCAGTGACCCAACTCCGACGTCCAATCGTAGGCGGCATCGAAGCCGTTGACGACGTAGTAGGGGTCGCGGGCACTGGCCTCCGCCAGCATCAGGAGGTCGGGTTTGATCGCCCGCAGTTCTCGTCCCCAGATCGGCCAGATGTCCGGCGCCCGTTCTTTGATCCCCCAGGCGACGTCGACGCGGAACCCGTCGATGTCGAACTCCCGGACCCAGTACGCGAGGGCGTCCAGCATGGTCCGGCGAACCGCGGGATTGGCGTAGTTGAGGTTCGGCAGGTGGACCCA
>CADCWH010000168.1 GCA_902806395.1 uncultured Thermomicrobiales bacterium
CGGGCCACGGCACGCGATGTCTCTGCCCCGGTGACAGACCGTTCGGCCCAGCGATGGTGGCGATCCCGACGGGTGATCGAGACGGCCCTCGCGGCCGTGCTCTGGCTGGTGGCCTTCGGTCTCGAGCGGACAGGCGCACCGCGTGTCACCAATGCCGTCCCATTCCTGGCGGCCATGGTCCTGGCCGGTCATCCCGTCGCCCGTGCCGGTTGGCACTCCCTCAGGGTTCGCCGGGCCGACATGAACCTGCTGATGTCCGTCGCCGCGATCGGCGCCGTGGCGATCGGACGGTGGGACGAGGGCTCCTCGGTCCTGGTCCTCTTCGCCGTCGGATTGACCCTGCAGAACCTGACCCTCGATCGGACCCGCCGGGCGATCCAAGCGCTCGTCACGCTCACCCCAGCCGAGGCGACGGTCAGGCGGGGTGATGATGAGCGACGGGTCCCAGTCGCCGACGTGGCGGTGGGCGAGCTCGTCCTCGTCCGGCCCGGGGAACGAGTCCCGGTCGACGGGCGAGTCCTAACTGGCCGGTCATCCGTTGACCAGGCGACGATCACCGGGGAGTCCATCCCGGTCGACGTGGGACCCGGGGGATCGGTCTTCGCCGGCAGCATCAACGGGGTCGGCGCGCTCGACGTCCGCACGACCAAGCTGGCCAGCGACACGACCCTCGCCCGGATCATCCACCTCGTCGAGGAGGCCCAGGCGTCTCGTGCCCCGGCTCAGGCGTTCGTCGACCGCTTCGCCGCGGTCTATACCCCCATCGTCATCGCCGTGGCTCTCCTGATCGCGACCGCCGTCCCGCTGGTGGTCGGTGATTTCCGGGAGTGGGCCTTCAAGGCTCTGGTCCTGCTCGTCGTCGCCTGTCCCTGCGCGCTCGTCATCTCGACCCCGGTAGCACTCGTCGCCGCGATCGGGTCGGCCTCGCGTCGGGGCGTACTCTTCAAGGGCGGTGCGGCCATCGAGGCCCTCGCCACCGTCCGCTCTGTCGCCTTCGACAAGACCGGCACGCTCACCGCGGGTGAGCCGGGGGTCACGAACGTCCTCGCGACCGGTCACCGCACCGCCGGGGAGGTGCTCGCCCGAGCTGCGGCGGTCGAGCACCAGGCGAGTCACCCGTTGGCACGAGCGATCGTGGCGGCCGCTCGGAACCAGGGCCTGACCCTGCCGGTCGTCACCGACGCCCAGACGATGCCGGGACGCGGCGCCCAGGCGACGGTCGACGGCGAGGTGGTCCTCGTGGGCAGCCGTCGCCTCTTCGACACCGTCACGCCGGCAGTCGAGCAGTTCTTGCTGGCTGAGGAGCGCGATGGCAAGACCGCCATCTTGGTCGGAACCGACGCGGGTATCGAGGGCATCATCGCGGTCGCCGACCCGCTGCGGGAGCAGAGCCCGGCCGTGGTCCGGGCGCTCGGCAAACTCGGGTTGCGCGTCGTGATGCTGACCGGGGACAACCGGCATACCGCCTCCCGGATCGCCGGACAGGCCGGCATCACCGACGTGCGGGCCGACCTGCTCCCCGAAGACAAGGTGGAGGCGGTGCGGGCACTCCTCGGAGTGGCACCCGTTGCCATGGTCGGGGATGGCGTCAACGACGCGCCGGCACTGGCGACCGCGACCGTCGGCATCGCGATGGGGATCGGCGGGACCGACGCCGCGATCGAGGCGGCCGACGTGGCCCTGATCGGCGACGACCTCGCCCAGGTGCCGGTCGCAGTCCGGCTCGCCCGCCGGACGATGGTGATCATCAGGCAGAACATCGCCGCATCGTTGGCGGTCAAAGCCGTCTTCCTGGTGCTGATCTTCCTCGGCGTCACCAATTTGTGGCTGGCGGTCCTGGCCGACACGGGCATGGCGTTGCTGGTGACGTTCAACTCGCTCCGTCTCCTCCGCGCTGGCTCGTCCCCGGTGTCGGCCACCTACCCAGACCCGGGCAACCCGTCGGTCCCTGCGGTTCCCCAGTTGGCCGGTGCCGACTGATGGGCCACGCCCGCGCGGGGACGCGACGACCGCTAAAGCCCGAGTTCGTCATCCTCATCACACAATCTATGGCCGTCGGCTGCTCCGGGTGGATCATGAGCGCGACCATGGACCTGCCGACCGATGCCATCCTGGCCCTATCCTTCCCGGCGGACCCGGTCTTGCCGCCGTCATTAGGCGGTTCTAGGCTACCCCGGCGACCGCCGACACGTATTTCGGGCACGATCGGGCCGGGATACCGGACGCCCGCTCAAACGGCACCGATCCCATGACGATTAGAGGACAGCCCATTGACGGGGCCCGGGACGGGTTCCAGGCCTGACCGAGGACGTCGATCGTGAGTGTGAAGCGAGGGGGGACCAGGATGACATCCGGGGAACGCGAGCGGCTGATCGACATGTACCGTGACGGCCACCGGATCGTCGTCGCGGCCCTGGAGGGCATCGACGAGGCCGGGCTCGACGTCCGTGAGGCCGCTGGCGAGTGGTCGCCGCGCGAGGTCGTCCACCATCTGGCCGATAGCTAGATGACGTCGGCCCTCCGCCTGCGCCGCCTGCTCGCCGAGGACGCGCCCGTCATCACCGGCTACGACCAGGACGAGTATGCCGCCCGTCTGCATTACGATCGGCCCATCGCCGCCTCCCTGGCTGCGTTCGGCGCCGCCCGCGCGGCGACTGCCGAGATCTTCCCCCACATGTCCGAAGCCGACTGGGCCCGGGTCGGCACCCACTCCGACAGTGGCGCCTACGGCGTCGAGGACTGGTTGGCCATCTACGGTGTCCACGCCCACGACCACGCTGACCAGATCCGCCGTGCCCGGGGGAAGGTGCGGTGACGACGGTCGTGTCCCGACCCCGCGGGCATCTGTGAGTGGCACGGACCCACCGGGCGCGAGTCGCTGTGCCCTTGGCTCAGAGGTGACCGGGCTCGACCGGCCGCCGGCCCATGGCATCGGTCCTGCCCGAATTCGCCTGGATGTCGGGAAGGGGACTCGTCGGGGTAGGCGAAGGCTCCGACCCGGCATCGACGTGGCGTGGTATCCCGGCGCTTGGCCGGGCGCGACCCCACCATGGCGGTGGGCGATGCCACGCGGAAAGGAGAACGATTCTATGGCCGAGACGCAACAGACGACCCTGCCGGTGACCGTCGCTGAACTAGGCGAGCGCATCCGGCAGAGCCGGGCCGCGTTCGACGCGGCGGTAGCCCGGCTGACGCCCGAGCAATTCCTCGC
>CADCWH010000169.1 GCA_902806395.1 uncultured Thermomicrobiales bacterium
CGGGCGAGTCGGCCAGGGTCAGGTCGTGGGTCGAGACGGCCCCGATCGCCCCCAGGTCGAGCAGGCGGCGGATGATCTGGCGGGCAGCGATCTGCCGCTCGGCGGTGTTCGTGCCCTGCAGGATCTCGTCGAGCAGGAACAGGCAGCGCGTGCCGTCGTCCCTGGCCGCCGCTACGTCGACGACCCCCTTAAGTCGCTGGAGTTCGGCCAAGAAGAACGAGACACCGCGGGCCAGCGAGTCCTCGACCCGGGCGCTGGTGCCGATTCGCACCGGCGGCATGCTCATCTGGCTGGCACAGACCGGCGCCCCCATCCCGGCCAGCGTCGCGTTGGCACCGATCGCCCGCAGCAGGGTGCTCTTGCCGGACATGTTCGACCCCGTCACCAGGAGGAAGGTCCCCGGCGGACCCACCCGGACATCGTTGGCGACGCGGGTCGCGGGCAGCAGCGGGTGGGCCAGGGCGGTGCCCCGCACGGCGTCGCCCCCCTCGCGCACGGTCGGGAAGGCCCACTCTGGCTCGGCGTGGGCCAGGGCCGCCAGGGACGAGACGGCCTCGATCTCGCCGAGGGCCACGAGCCAGTCCCGGGCCGCTCGCCCGGGTCCCACTTGCCAGCGCTCCAGCGCGTCGAGGACATGGACATCCCACATCGTCAGGGCCTGGATCGGTACGTAGAGGAGCGATCCACGTGGGATCACCAGGGCCGCGAGGCGGTCGAGGCGCCGCAGGGCGGCCGGGGCCGCCTTACCCTCGCCGGTGACGTTCTCGGTCGCCCGGACAGACCAGGCCGAGGTCCATGGCCGGTCCGCCAGCATCCCCAACATCTCGGCGTAGTGGGACATCGCCCGGTGCCGGGTGGTGGCTCGTTCGATCACGCCATGGACGGCGCTGCCGGCCGTTTGGGAGAGGATCAGGTTCAGCGCCAGCGGTCCGATCCACAGCGGTGCGGCGAGTAGGCCAAGGACATCGGCCGCCGCGGTCAACCAGAGCAAGGCGGTGCTCAACCGGGCGACCCAAAGGATGGTGGGGTGCTTCACCAGCCAGGGTTCCGCCTCGGCCCAGGCGAGGAATCGCTCTGGGTCGGGGTGCGTGTCGCTCATCCGACCGGCGCGCTCCAAGGCTTGTCGCCAGTCCAGGTCGGGGGCGAGTTCGGCCACGGCTCCCTGCCGCGTCGCGACCTCGGCGACGCCGGCTGGTACGAGCAACCAGCGTCGCAGGGCGTCCCGGCCCACCGGGGTCGTGTGGGTCGACAGCAGGTGGGCGAGGGATGCGGGGCCGAAGACATTGAGGTCGTGACTGAAAGGATGTTCGGGGGCTGGGGTCCAGGGGTCTCGTAGGGGCAGGTCCCCCCAGTCCCGCCGGACGCGGGCGATCGCTTCCCGATTCACCACCCCGTCCAGGACCGCGATCCGCCGTTCCCGCCCGACCCGGCCGTGCTGCCGGACGAACCAGGCGAAGGCCACCAGGCCGAGCACCCCGGCGACGATCGCGGCCGGGATGTCCTCCCATCGACCCCACCCCAGCAGCCCGGCACCGGCGACGAACGCCAGCAGGCGCAGGTTCGCCAGCCGGTTCCACCGGCGGTTCAGCACGGCGTAGCGCGCCTCCGCCTCGTTCGCCCGGGCATCGTAGACCCACTCCGGCGCCATGTCTGGGAAAGGGGTCGGCGGGTTGCCCGCCATCACGCCTCCCCAGCTCGGGACGAGGGGCGGAGGGCCAGGCTGGAGAGGCGATGGGGAGCGCGGCGCACGTTTCGCAGAGGTTCACGGACATCTAGAGGGGCGGGTCGGGTCACCGGGGATCTCCGCGGGGGACGGGGGTGGGGGTCGCGTCGGCCAGTGGCGCGTGGCTGGGGTAACGAGGTCGACCGCACCCCGCGGGCCAAGGCACGCCAGACCAACGTCCCATGATACGGGACTAGGTAGGTCAGGACGCCGACGGACGCTGGCCGACCACGAGTCGTGACCCAGCCTATGCTCTCGCCTCGGACCGGGACCATCTGCGCACCGATCCGCGACTCGCTTCCTCCTGTCGCGCGACCGGTTTACCCGCCGTATCGCTGCCGCTGCACCTGCCGCATCAGTTCCAATGCCTCCGGAGCCGGGGCATGCCCGAACACGATCGCCGCTTTGATCGGATTCGGGAGGCGGTTCTCGGCCCGGGGCGTGACCGGCCGGGCGAGCGGCGGCAGACCGGCGTTGACCCGGACCCGGTCCTGGGGTGAGAGCGTGGACCACGGCTGGCGAGGGACGACCGAGGTCGCGGCACTGGCTGGCGCCATGTCCGCCACCGTGTCCCGTTCGGGATTCGGCGCGGCACTCGTCGGCACCGGCCTCACCGCCGCTCCGTCCGGGAGGGGGATTGCGGCCCACAGTACGGCGGCCAGGACAAGCATCGGGACCGTCGCGACGAGGCCGCGGCCCCATGCGAGGGGCCGGCGCGATGACCCGGCGGCGATGCGCTCGGTCCGGACCCGGACCATCGCCCGCCCGGCCGGGTCATCGCGGAGCGGGGTCTGGTCACGGAGGAGCCGAGCGATATCACCGGCGACCAAATCGGTCCCGGAACGGTACTCCTCTCCCCGGTCACTCCGGGGAGCATGTCGTGCCCAGGTGACGGTGCGGGACCCGTGATGGTCAGACGGTGGGGAGGACATGCTCGTCTCCTGTGAGGGCGCGGTAGTGGTCGCGGAAGTCGGCTTCGGCCCGGTTGATCCGTTTCCGGGCCGCTTCGTGGGAGATGCCCAGGATGCGGGAGACTTCGAGCCCGGTGAAGCCGCCCAAGGCGTGGAGGAGCAGGGCTTCACGCGGGGCCGGTGGCAGGCGGTCGAGAGCCCGTTGGATGTCGTCGCGCCGGGCGACGTCCGTGCTCTGGTCGGCAAGGCTCAGGGCCGCGTCGATCTCACCCGGACGCTCGAAGAGCCAGTCGAGGGAGATCGCCGACCGCAGTCGCCGTCGTCGCAGTTCGGCCCGGAACTGGTTCCGGGCGATCTGGAAGATCCATGCCGGAAAGGACAGGTCGTCGCGCAGTTGGTCCATGTGCCGGAAAGCGGCCACGAAGGTTTCCTGGACCAGGTCGGCAGCGAGGTGCGGGTCCCCCGTCTGGCG
The DNA here is from genome assembly GCA_902806395.1 of uncultured Thermomicrobiales bacterium. Next base: position 3,107 of record CADCWH010000169.1, read on the forward strand.
GGTCAAGTAGCGAAGCACGGCGGGATAGTGCCGCTCGGTCAGCGTGGCGAAGGCGGCGACGTCTCCTGCCGCCGTCGAACCGGCAGTCATCGTCACCTCGGCGGACTCTCGTTCCATAACCGGCCCGATCTGCACCTGCGCCACGGCGCGACTCCTCCACCATCGGTGAGCGGTGCCCGGGGCCCGAGAACGGGTCCGCGCGTCATTGCCTGGGAGTATAGATGCGCCACGACGGCGAAATGGGACATCGCGGGGTCTCCCTGCGAACGGCCCATCGGGGTATGCACGTTGGCCTCGGTCGCCTTGTCCCATTCTGCGCCCCCTCGTCATCTGAGATGAGTGCGGGGCTCGCGGATGGCGATCCCAGAATCTCGGCGGCGAGGGATGACCATGACATCGTTGATGAACGAGACATCGGGGACCAGGCCAGTGATCGGCCGGAGCTTCGGGATCATCACATTGGTGATCGCGATGGTGGCCATGGGCGTCGCCGGGTGGGGCCGGGTCGCCGCCAAAGACGACATCGTGCCCCAGAGCTCCGCTTCTCTCTCCCAGCTGACACCTGGCTCGGAGCCGAGCCTCACGGTCACCGGGTACGGCGAAGCGACCGCCCCGGCCGACTCGGCGCTGGTCCAGCTGCTGATCGGCAGGGTCCAGTCGGACTTTGGCATGGGCATGCCAGTCCCCGCCATGGGTGGGGATGTGGCCGTGGCCGAGGGTGCGGTCCAAGGGGAGGTGGCGGGGGCCACCCCGGGGGCGGATGAGCCGATGATGCCGGAGTCCCCCGAGTTGGGCGTCCCGCTCGAAGAGGCCGAGCTCGAACCGATCCTCGCCGCCCTCGACGCCGCCGGCATCGCGCCCGAATCTGTCGAGGTCGTCATCAGTCCGATCCCGCCAGACCCGTACGCCGGACCCTACGGTGGCGGCGCGCGGCTCGAATTCTCGGTCCAGTCGCCCGATCTGGCTGGGATGAACGACCTGGTCACGACCGTCAGCCTGACGGCATCGGAGAACGGCCTCACCCTCGTCCAGGCGGGGGCCTCTTATCGGCTGGACGACTGCACGGCCCTCGAAGACGAGGCGCAGGTCGCCGCGATCGAGGACGCGCGTCAACGGGCGGAACGCCTCGCCGAGCAATTGGGAGTCACGACCGGGGAAACACTGCTCGCCAGTGATTTCGGATTCTACGGCGATCCCGGTCTGGACGCCTGTAGTCCCTTCGATGTCGGTGCGATCTACGCCGAGTATGGTGGTCCGGGCAGCCTTTCGCTCACGGTTCCCACCTTTGATCCTTCCCGGCCCGCCGAGGTCACCGTCATGAAGCAACTGTACCTTGGCGTCGCGATCACGTAGTCTGACAAATGGGCAGATGGGGGCCGTGATCTCGCGGTCCCCATCCTGTCATGATGGTGTCAGGCGGGGTCGTCGGCCGTTCGCCACCGGCCCGCCCAATGTGGCGTGTCGCCGGGAGCATGGAGCCCGGTGGTGACGACCGGATCCTGGGAGTTCGCATGGGATACGGACAGCGTACGCCGCCGGGCGAAGTCGTCCTCAAGACGATCGGGCTCACCAAGCGGTTTGGCAAGATCGTCGCGGTCGATGGCCTCGACATGGATATCCGGGCGGGCGAGGTGCTCGGCTTCCTGGGCCCGAACGGCTCCGGCAAGAGCACCACGGTCGGGATGATCCTCAGCCTGATCAACCCGACCTCGGGTCACGTCGAGCTCTTCGGTCAGGACCTGTCCAGGCACCGCGACGTCATCCGCCGCCGCGTCGGCGCGATCATCGAGACCCCCGCCTTCTACCCGTACCTCTCCGGCCGCGACAACCTCCGCGCCCTGGCCAAGGCGGCGGGTGGGGTGCCGGAGACGAGGATCAGCGAACTCCTGGCGCTCGTCGGGTTAGAGGAGCGAGCGGGAGGCAAGTTCAAGACCTACTCGCTGGGGATGAAGCAGCGGCTGGGCATCGCCTCGACGCTGCTGACCGACCCGGCCCTGGTGATCTTGGACGAGCCGACCAATGGTCTCGACCCGGCCGGGCAGCGGGAGGTGCGCGGGATCATCCCCCGCCTCGCCGCCGAGGGCCGGGCCGTGCTGCTCGCCAGCCACCTCCTCAATGATGTCGAGCAAGTCTGCGACCGGGTCGTCATCATCCGGCGGGGCTCGATGATCGAGCAGGGGCGCGTCGGCGACCTCGTCAACCGGGGCGCTCACCTCGAGATCGAAGTCCGTCCCGACCAGGTCGAGGTCGCCCTGCGCACGGTCCGCGACGTGGTCGGCGTCTCATCCGCCACCGCCGATGGGACCGGCCGCCACCTGACCGTGGTGGCCGAGACCGACGGGGGGCTCATCAACCGGGCCCTGGCCGAGCGCGGCGTCTATGCCTCCGCTATCGTGCCCCGTCACGGCTCGTTGGAGGAACTCTTCCTGGAACTGACCGAAGGCAGTACGCCGGGGGAGCAGACGGGGATGGGAGACGGCAGACGGTAGGCGTGGAAGGTCGACCGTCGCCTATCCCCTGACCCCTCGGTCGAAATCGACCGCCGACTGCCATCCGACACTCCGGAGACCGAATGATCCCATTGCTCAGGAGCGAACTCTTCCGGCTCGTCAAGCGTCCGATGCCCTGGATCATGCTGCTGATCGTGGCGGTCGGCGTGCTCCTCCTCTACGGTGCCCTCTGGGCCGTCCTCGAGAGTTCCGCCAGCGGTGCGGACGCCCGAGAACTGCGGGACGTGCTCCGGATCGGGGCGACGACGGAGTTGGGCCTGAGCCTGGTCACGACCTTGGCCACGATCCTAGTGGTGATCATCGCGAGCAGCACCATCGGGGCGGAGTACGGGTGGGGCACCATCAGGACGCTGTTGCCCCGCGCCAGCGGCCGCCTGGCCCTGGCCGCCGCCAAGCTGGTCACGATCGCACTCTTCATCTCGGTGACGATCGCGTTCGGCTACCTGGCCTCGTTGGGCATGTCCGCGCTCGTCACCTCGGCGGCCGGTCTGGAAACGGAATTCGGCGACGGATTCTTCAGGCATTCGCTGGCCTCGGTCGGCCGAAGCATCTACGTCATCGTGCCGTACGCCGCGCTGTCGTTCATGGTCGCGCTCTGGAGCCGGTCGAACGCGGCGGGGATTTCGGTCGGGCTGGCCGTCTATTTCCTCGAG
>CADCWH010000170.1 GCA_902806395.1 uncultured Thermomicrobiales bacterium
ATCTCGACCGGGCCCGGCGGGCTGTCTCCGCCGGGGCCGACTATGTCGCCTTCGGGGCCTTCTTCCCGAGCCCGACCAAGACCGAGGCGGCGGTCGTCCCGCTGGAGACTCTGGACGGGGCCCGTGACCTCGGCGTGCCAGTGATCGCGATCGGCGGTATCACCCTGGACCGCGCCGAGGGGCTCGTCCGGGCCGGCGCCGACGGGATCGCCGTGATCTCCGCGATCCAGGGCGCGCCCGATCCCGGGGCCGCCTCCCGCGACCTCCGCGCGGCGGTCGAGCGCGGCCGCGCCGGGAGGACGGGGTAGGGGAGGCGACTTGCCCGGCGATTGTGGCGACGACACCTTCCTGAGACCGTTGGATGGGATCTGCGGCCACGCGCCGCAACTGGAATACATCCTGCGTAACGGCACCTCGACGGCCGGTGTCTCTTCTTGCCCATCCTTAGCGCGCGTGACGCGGTCCCGGACGGTGGGGGGAGAGGCCATCCTGGTAACGATGCCCATTTCCCGCCTTCGGCCGCGACCGGGGGCGAGTATCCCCTCACCCGGGAAGGATTTCCCCCATGCGCGCGCTGACTTGGCACAGTTCTGGAGACGTCCGCGTCGACACCGTGCCGGACCCGACGATCGTCGATCAGACCGATGTCGTGGTCAAAGTCACCTCGGCCGCGATCTGTGGCTCCGATCTCCACCTCTATGGTGGATACATGCCGACGATGAAGAAGGGCGACATCCTCGGCCACGAGACGATGGGTGAGGTGGTCGAGGTCGGCAGTCAGGTCACCAAGCTGAAGAGCGGCGACCGGGTGGTCATCCCGTTCACCATCTCCTGCGGCGCGTGCTGGTTCTGTCAGAAGGGGTTGTTCTCGCTCTGTGACACCTCGAACCCGAACAAGGAGATGGCCGCCAAGGTCATGGGCCAATCCCCCGCCGGACTCTTTGGCTTCAGTCACATGCTGGGCGGCTTCGCCGGTGGGCAGGCGGAATACATCCGGGTCCCCTTCGCCGATGTTGGTCCGATCAAGGTCCCGGATGGCCTGACCGACGAGCAGGTCCTCTTCCTGTCCGATATCTTCCCGACGGGCTACATGGCGGCCGAGAATGCCGACATCGAGCCGGGCGAGACGGTCGCGATCTGGGGGTGTGGCCCGGTCGGCCAGTTCGCGATCCGGAGTGCCTGGATGCTCGGCGCCGGGCGGGTGATCGCGATCGACCGCGTCGCCGAGCGGATGGAGATGGCACGCCAGGGCAACGCCGAGACGATCGACTACACCAAGGACGATCCATACGAGACGTTGATGGAGATGACGGGGGGCCGGGGCCCGGACCGCTGCATCGACGCGGTGGGGGCCGAGGCTCACGCCACCGGCATCGGTGGAGCCTACGACAAGATCAAGCATTCCGTCCGACTGGAGTCGGACCGCCCCCACGTGTTGCGGGAGGCCATCCGCTGCTGCCGCAAGGGAGGCACCCTCTCGATCCCCGGCGCCTACCTGGGGTTCGCCGACAAGATCCCCGTCGGCGCGTTGATGAATAAGGCGCTGACGATCAAGACCGGCCAGACCCACGTCCAGCGCTACCTCGAACCCTTGATGACCAAGATCGTCGATGGTCAGATCGACCCGACCTTCGTCATCACCCACACCGTTCCGCTCGACCAGGCGCCGGACATGTACAAGGCCTTCCAGGAGAAGGAAGACGGCTGCATCAAGGTGGTCTTGAAGCCGCAGGGCTGAATCGGGGAATTCACCATCGCTCCCGGTGGGAGACCGGCAGGGTTCCGACCCGGCCCCTGGGCCGGGTAGCGGATGGCTGACCGACGGGATGGTCGGGAGTACTCACTCGGGCCCCGAGCCCGACGTGCTGAGGAACACTTGTGAGTGTTTCGGGTCTGGCCATCCGCCCGGTCCGAGTGTTGCTCAGGATGCTTGACACGTGATGGGGTGAACGCTAGATTAGGGATCATAAATCAATAGGTCCTTATCAAGAGGGTGGAGGGATTCGGCCCGATGAAGCCCGGCAGCCTGCGCGACGCGCGCAAGGTGCCAATTCCGGCAGAGCGATCTGCGAGATAAGGGAACGGTGTCGCTGCCGCCCCCGCTCACGCTCGGGGGCTTTTCTGTGTCCGCCGTCCCATGAGGGCCGGCGGTGCCAGGCACCGTTCGAGGAGTCATCACCCGCCATGTCCCCAATCCGCACGGGACCCCGACCACATCCCCAGAGACCTGCCCCGCACATCGCCGCCGCCGGGCGTCCCGACCCGCTGGCTAGTCCGTGTTGTCCACCCGCCGTCGCTGCGCCAGAGCGAGCGGCCGTCACCCGTCACGATGCGCGGGAGGTGGCGTGATGGCCGAGTCACGCGCGACCCTGGATGACTCCGTCGTTCAACCGCTCCCCGAGTCGCCCCCCGGCGTCCACATGACGAGTCGAGCCACTCCCGATGCGTCGGCAGTCATCGCCGACGGGCATCGGCGCCTGCGCGTCGTCGCGCCCGCCCGCGACGCCGGGTTGGGAGAGCAGGTCATCCCCCCGCGGGACGGTGACCTCCGCACCGAGAGCTTGGGGCCGGTGCGGCTGGAGATGGGCGGGTACTTGCCGGAGGTCACCCTGGCCTACCGGACCTGGGGTCACCTCAACCCGGCGGGCGACAATGCCGTCCTGGTCCTCCATGCCCTGACCGGCGACAGCTTGGCCGCCGGCGAGCGGGGCTGGTGGACGCCGCTGATCGGACCGGGTCAGGCCATCGACACCGACCGTGCCTTCGTCGTCTGCGCCAATGTGCTCGGTGGGTGCCAGGGCAGTACCGGACCGGCGACGATCGACCCCCGCACCGGGGAGCCGTACGGAGCCAGCTTCCCGCTGATCACGATCGGCGACATCGTCGCTACCCAGCGCACCCTGGTCGAACGGCTCGGCATCACCCGCCTGGTCCCGATAGGGGGCTCGATCGGAGGCTTCCAAGCCCTGGAGTGGGCCACCCGCCACGCCGACTTGGTTGGGGCGTCGGCCCCGCTCGCCGCCACAGGTGCCCTCGGTGCCCAGGGCATCGCCCTGCACGGTGAGGTCGGGCGCCAGGCGATCATGGCCGACCCGGACTGGCGAGACCGCGCCTACCAGGCGGCGGGCGTCTTCCCGGCCCGGGGTCTGGCCATCGCCCGGATGGCGGCGATGGCCACCTATCACAGCCGGGAGAGCATGGACAGCCGCTTCGGCCGACGGGCCCCGACCCGACCGGTCCGCTTTCCGACCATCGGCCCTGCCTTCGACATCGAGGGCTACATCCACCACCACGGCAATGCCCTGGTGAATCGCTTCGACGCCAACAGCTACCTCTACCTGACCCGGGCGATGGACCTCTACGACGTTGGCCGCGACGGCGGCGAGGCGGCTTGGATCGACCGCCTCGGGGGGCAGGTCCTGCTGCTCGGCATCCGGTCCGACTGGCTCTTCCCGCCGGACGAGATCGCGGCCCTGGCCGACCGCATCGCCGCCCGGGGCAAGGCTGTGACCTACATCGAACTGGATTCCCCCAACGGCCACGACGCCTTCCTCAAGGACTGGGACTTGATGGACGCCGCGGTCAGGCCATTCGTCGCCGCGGCCCTGGCTGGGACGGAGGGGGAGCGATGACGATTTCGATCATCCAGACCCACGGCACCGACGCCCGCCCGCCCCGCGGGTCCAAGGACGCGATGCGCTAGGCGGCGGGGACGGGAGCGACCGTCACGGCAGGAGCACGACCTTCGTGACTCGGGCCCGCGATGTGGCTCCCGTCCCCGTCGCCACGCATACACCGGGGACGAGGCAACTCTCGACCACGGGGCCACGCTGACATCGGTTGTGAGGTCGCCGGATTACGGCCTGGCCACCCACCTGACCCCGCATCACCGTTCCCGTCGACGGGCTGCCCCGGACATCGAGAGGGACTGACCGACACCGACCGAGAGCCGCCTCCGTCACGCCGAGAGTCCACACCAAGAACCGAGGAGGACACGACCGATGACCGAATCCGAGACGACCAAGACGCTGGGCTTCGAGACCCTCTCCCTGCACGGCGGCCAGGACGCCGACCCGACGACGGGATCGCGGGCCGTGCCGATCTACCAGACGACCTCGTTTGTCTTCAATGACTCTGAGCACGCCGGGCGCCTGTTCGCGCTACAGGAGTTCGGCAACATCTACACCCGGATCATGAACCCGACCACCGATGTCCTGGAGAAGCGGGTCACCTTGTTGGAAGGCGGCGCCGCGGCGCTCGCCTTCGCCTCCGGTCAGGCGGCCGAGACGGCCTCGATCCTCAACATCGCCGGTGCCGGGGACGAGATCGTCTCGACCACGAGCCTCTATGGCGGAACCTACAACCTGTTCGCCTACACCTTGCCGAAGATGGGGATCACGGTCAAGTTCGTCGAGCCGACCGCGGACGCGGTCCGTGCCGCCATCACGGACAAGACCAAGGCGGTCTACTCGGAAACGGTGGGCAATCCGAACCTCGTCACCCTCGATATTGAGGCGGTTGCCCAAGCCGCCCACGACGCCGGCGTGCCACTCATCATCGACAATACGCTCCCCAGCCCGTACCTGGTTCAGCCGCTGGCCCACGGCGCCGATATCGTCATTCACTCGCTGACGAAGTTCATCGGTGGCCACGGCACCTCGATCGGCGGCATCGTCGTCGACGGCGGCAAGTTCGATTGGGCCGCATCTGGTCGGTTCCCTGGCTTCACCGAGCCGGATCCCAGCTACCACGGACTGGTCTACGCGGATGTTTTCACCGAGGCGAACTTTGGCGCGAACATCGCGTACATCATCAAGCTGCGGGTCCAGGGATTGCGCGACACCGGCGCGGCGATCAGCCCGTTCAATGCCTTCCTCTTCCTGCAGGGGACGGAGACATTGCCGCTGCGCATGGAACGGCATAGTCAGAATGCGATGCAAGTCGCCCGCTTCCTGGGAGAGCATCCGAAAGTCGGTTGGGTCAACTACCCCGGGTTGCCCGGTCACCCGGCCTATGAGACCTCGACCAAGTACCACCGCCGCGGGCTGTACGGCGCGATCTTGGGCTTCGGGATCAAGGGAGGACGTGAGGCCGGCCGGAAGTTCATCGATAGCGTCGAGGTCTTTTCCCACCTCGCCAACGTCGGCGACGCCAAGTCGCTCGTCATCCACCCAGCGACGACGACGCACTCACAGCTCGATGAAAACGCGCTGCAAGCCACTGGCGTCACGGACGACTACGTCCGTCTCTCCGTGGGCCTGGAAACGGTGGGAGACCTGATCGCCGACCTGGAACAGGCTCTGACGAAGGTCTGATCGGGCCGTCTGGGCGGCCGCGCCATCATGATGGCGCGGCCGCTCGGGAGTCGGAACGGACACTAGGAGATGGGGCGGGCATCATTGCTCGACCCAACATCCCTAGAGCGCATGACCATTCTGTTCCAACCAATCGATGATCCTCGACGTATGGCTTCGCCCACTGGATCTCTTACCACTCTATTGCTCTCCAAAGATGCGGCGGCTCGTACGATCTACTTCGGCCTTGAACGTTGGGTCTTTGATGGAAGGGACAGTCCCGAGGTCAACCGCTCGCCCAAACAGCGTCCCAAGCGCCTCCGCGAATCTCAGGTATCGCATCGCCACACCAGGTTCGTACTCTCCCAGGTCGACTACGTAGTCGAGGTCGCTCGTTTCGGGATCAACAGTGCCCAGGGCGGCAGAGCCGAACAGGTCGAGGCGCCGAATGTTGGCCGCTCGGCAGAGGGCCGCAACCTCCTCCAGTCGGTCCCCGACGATCGGGTCCATCGCCTCCTCGTTCCTTCGGCTCCACTATCGACCCGACCACGTGTACTTGCTGGCCTGGGCCGGACCCCTAACGCACCGGCCCGCCACCCTGGCGCTTACGGAACCAGGCGAGGGCCTTGGCGAGCAGCCAACCCTGGAGGATTCGGCGCACGATCGCCGGTAGACAGCCCATATCCTGACCCCTTTCGATGCTCCCGACGACCACAGCCAATTCTGGCCGGTCGAACCGGGACCCACGATTCCCGCCCCGCGCACGCATCGTACCCCACCGCTCGCCGGTCCGTCGGGTGTCGCCGGAGGACGCCCACCTGGGACCATCACGACTCTCGACCGATGCGGTATCGTGCCGGGACGGCGTGCTGACCGACCCGGGCGACTCGCACGGGGCAGGGGAGGAAGGAACGACATGACTAAGGCGACCACGGCCCTGTCTGGCGCCATCGGGGCCACCCTCGCTGCGGCCGAGGACGACACGTCCGACCTGCTGCGCAGGCACCGGGAGAGCCTCTTCCCCAGCGTGGCCCTGAACTATTCGGAGCCGATCGAGCTGCGACGCGGCGAGGGGCAATACGTCTATGGCGGCGACGGCCGCCAGTACCTCGACTTCTTCGGCGGCATCGCCACGGTCTCCACCGGTCATGCCGTGCCGGAGATCAACGGGGCCATCAAAGACCAGCTCGACCGCATCACCCACACCTCGACCCTTTTTCTGATCCGTTCCCAGATCGAGCTGGCCGAGCGCATCAGGGCCATGACTGCCGACTCGACCAAGCTAGACAAGGTCCTCTTCGTCAATAGCGGAACCGAAGCCAACGAGGCTGCCTTCCTCATTACCACCCTGGCCCGTGAATCGAACGAACTCGTCGCCCTCCGTCACTCCTACCACGGCCGCTCGTTCGCGACGATCAACGCCAGCGGCCAACGTCCCTGGCGCTCCAGTACCCTCTCCCCCCTCCAGACCCACTACGTGGGCAATCCCTACTGCTACCGCTGTCCGTGGGAGAAGACCTACCCGTCCTGCGGCCTGCTCTGCGCACGGGATGTCGAGGCGGTCATCTCCACCACGACGAGCGGCGCCCCGGCGGCCTTCATCGCCGAGCCGATCCAGGGGGTCGGCGGATTCATCGTCCCGCCGCCCGAATACTTCCCGATGGTCACCGAGATCCTCGCCCGCCACGGCATCCCGATGATTGCCGACGAGGTCCAGACCGGATGGGGTCGCCTGGGCGTGGCCGACTTCGGCTACCAGGCGCTCGGGATGGACCCGGACGTGATCGTCTTCGCCAAGGGACTGGCGAACGGCATTCCGATCGGGGGGCTGGTCGCCTCTGACGAGTTGGCCCGCTCGATCACGTCGCTGAGTCTGTCGACCTTCGGCGGAAATCCGATCGCCACGACGGCCGCCCTCGCCAACCTGAACTACATGGTCACGCACGACCTCCGCGAGAATGCCCGCGTCGTCGGGGACTATCTCAAGGACCGCCTGACCACCCTGGCAGAGCGGCACCCAATCATCGGCGACGTGCGCGGGATGGGCTTGCTGGTCGCGGTAGAGCTGGTCCGTGACCGGGCGACGAAGGAGCCCGCGCCCGACCTGACAGTGCGGGTGCTGAACGCCGCCAAGGCTCGCGGTCTGATCATCGGCAAGGGCGGCTTGCACGCCAATGTCCTTCGTATCAGCCCGCCCCTGATCATCTCGCGATCCGATGTCGACGCTGCGGTGGAGGCCCTCGACGGCGCCTTCTCTGACGTGGCGGGAGCGACGTGATGGTCACGACGAGGGGACATCGGGCCAGGTGCGAGACGGCATCCACCGCCATCTGGCATCGGCGGTGACGACAGGGGAGGGGAGCGAGAGGTGAGACCACGATGACACCTGACGCCATTCGCAGTCTCGTTCCCATCCGTTGTCACTACGGACCGACGGCCGTGATGGCCTATCTCATCCTCGGGGAGCGTCCGTCCCTGATCGACTCTGGCGGTGCCCGGCACCCCTCGGCCGAGATCGCCGCCGCCTTGCGAGAACGCGGGGTCGACCTGACGGCGATCGATACCATCTTCCACACCCATGGCCATTGGGACCATTCCGGCGGCACGGCCGAGATCGTGGCGGCGAGCGGCTGTCGGGTCGCCGTTCACCGTGCCGGTGTCCCGTTCCTCAGGGATGTCTCGGCGCACCTCGATGGCTACGCCACGAGTGCCGCCCGTTCTCTCGGTGAGCACGGGATGCTGGCGAACCAGCGGGCGACCTTCGACCAGCTCTGGGGCGGCCCGGCGGAACCGGACCGGCTCCTCGCCGACGGTGACGAGGTCGACCTCGGCGATGGCGTCTCGCTGACGGTGGTCGCCTCGCCGGGCCACTCGGACGACCACGTCGCCTGGTGGTGGGAGGGGGAGGGAGTCTTGATCGCCGGCGACGCCGCGCAGGGCACGGGCTCGCGCCCGGGCAGTGGCCCACTCTATTTCGCCTCCGTCCGGGACGCCCGGGCCAGCCTGGCCCGCCTGACGACCATCCCGTTCGCGTCCCTCCACGTCTCCCACCCCTTCGGGCGACTGGGCGCCGACGAGCGAGTGACCACGTTCGATGCTTCCGCTGGACGGGCCTTCCTGGCCCGCAGCGTCGAGACTCTGGACCTGATCGAGGACGCCTTCGACGCCGCGATCGCCGCCCAGCCGGGAGAGTCGTTCCCCGTCGTGGCCCGGGAAGCCACCCGCCGTCTGGTCGTGGGAGACCGCTGGCCCCTGCGGCCGGACCCGACCACTGGCGTGCCACCCAACCTGGCACCGACCCTTCATACCCTCTGGCGGGAACGAGGGCTGGAATCTACGGCGAACGGTGCCTGAGAGGTGTGGGACGGATCATCCAGGGCTGAAGATCTCAGCCCGTGCCTCGTCCATCTCAGCGAGGACCCTTCCATTACCCGGTTCGTGCCGCGCCCGGCCAGCGCTCTGCCCGGTAGCCCGGCCGTCGTCTGGGCGATCGGCGAGGCTCGGGCGCCCCATTACTGGCTCCCGCGCGAGTGTCCCCGGATCGTCTTTTGGGCGAATCCCGAGACGACCGCGGACGACGCCGGCCGTTTCCTCGTTCCCGGACCGGTGAGGAAGGTGATCGCCGTCGAGGCGGCCTGGCTCGGCCGCATCCGAGCCGCCACCCTCTACGCCTATTCCCTGCCCAACGAGACATTCACACTCGTCGATGACCAGGCGGGGTACTTCGTCTCCCGGGATCCCGTCGAGCCATCGGCAGTGGCACCGGTCGGCGATCTCCTGGAGCGCATCGTCGGGAAAGGCATCGAGGTGCGCCTGACCCCGAGGCTCGGACCCCTGCGGGATGCCCTCGTCGCCTCCACGATGGGTTACTCGATGATCCGACTCCGCAACGCGGCCCCGGGATGATCCTGCGAGCACGGTTTGGACGGCCCGGTCCGGTGGTCATCGCGCCTCGGTGCCCCGTGAGCCGGCCCGGGGAATGAATCCCAGGGATGCGTACGGGGACCGCGCCGCAGTGTTCTCCGGTCCCACGTTCAGGGCGACGCACGGCTCCCGGGCCATTCGTGACGCGGTGAGGCACTGGCCCAGCATGGCCCGGCCAGACCTCGGCGGCGATGGGTCCAGACGGTGAGGACCTCGATGTTGAACCGGCACTGTGGCGCCGTTGACCATGCGACGCGCAGCACAGGTAAGAGTGCCCCGACGATGACCTCGGCGCCGACCGCCACCGGCGACGCGGCGAGCCAGAACGGGCCGTACTCACCCCTGAAGGACGCGCCGATGTCGGCGACGGCGGCGTCAGAAGTACGATCTCCCGAGCGCCTTGATGTTATCCAGATTGCACTGTCGAAACTGAATCCCCATCGGGAGAGGGACGCACGGCATGGCACTATCCCATTGGCGGTCGGCCCGACCAGCGTGATGGCCTCCCACGCCCCCCTCCCGGCCCGGGCAGCACCATGTTGGCCGGGCGTGATCGGCGTCTGATCGGGGCCCCTGGCGGGTGTACGGTCGCACTCGACTATACTTGGTGCCCACCGTCCTGGCCCGCGTCACCGGTCCGCCGGGTGGGTCCGTGGACCCGCCCCGGGGCGGCCCCGGGCGGATGACCGATCGTCGAGGAGCCCCGGTTCCGGAGGAGACCTGCCCGTGGACGACTCGCCACGCGACGACGACGGCCAGCCGGGGGACGGGACTCCCGGGGTCCCGGCCGACACCCTGGCGGAGCGAGATGAGGTGCGGGGCATCCGTGAGGACGGCCCGCGCGGGGCGAATTTCGACCCGTCGCCGTATTTCCGCCAACTGCGGGGCCGGGGCGGGAGTGGACCGCAAGACTACCTCGATGTGAAGTGGCGTCTGCTCTGGTTGCGCCGCGAGCATCCCGACGCACACATCGTCACCGAGCACGTCCGGATCGACGAGACCAGCGCCATCTTCAAGGCCACCGTCGATCTCCCCTCGGGCGGACGGGCGACGGGGTACGGCAGCGAGACAGCGGGTGACTTTGGTGACTTCATCGAGAAGGCGGAGACCAAGGCGATCGGCCGGGCCCTGAACGCCCTCGGTTATGGTGCCCAATTCGCCGAGGGGGAGGAGGACGGGTCGGCCGAGCTCCGCCCGCCGACCCCCGGCCGCTCCAGCCCGGCCGTGAGCCAGGTGGCATCCTCCACGGCGAACCGTGGAGGGTCCGGCCGCGGGGATATCGCCTCACCGGCACCTGCCCCCCGCGAGCCAGTCCCGATCGATCGTCAGGCGACCGCGACGGCGCCTCCGGACGTGGCCCCCGCAACGCCTCTGACCATTTCCCCGACGTCCCCGTCTGATGCGGACCAGGCTTTGCCCGCCGCTGACCGTGCCGAGCCGAAATCGAGCGAGGATGCCGCGACTGACACCCACCTCGGCCCGGTCTCCGTCCCGGCTAGCCGCGGTGCCACCCCGCGCGGCGGGACACGGACTGGGACGGGTCCGGCGAACGACTCTCCGAGCGATATCGACATGGCCGACTACTCCCACACCGCATTCTGGAAGTGGGCGCGCGAGCAGGGGTTCCTGGAGAAGGCCGACGTCGAGCGCAAGATCGGCCGGGCGATGAAGGGGTTGACGCCCCGCGAGGTCCGGGAACTGCTGATACAGGCTGGCGCCACGCCCTGACCGGTGCCTGGACAGCCGCCCATGGCCCGCTCGGTCCACTCTCCTCGCCTACGGCGGTCAGCCGACCCTGTCCGGGTAGTGGCGGGAGATCGAGCTTGGCGAAATGCGCGGCCACGCCTGGAGGATCATCGACCATCGCAGCCCCTGACGGATGATGCATCACTCGCTACCGTCGGTCCACTGCAGTGGTGGGCGACTTCGCTCGGGGTCCCTGTGGCCCTGGCGGTGCCGGTCCGGCAACGAGACGGCACTGGCGGGGTGATTAGCCCGGCGGGGTGACCGGAGCGGGAGCCCATCGTCGTTGGCGTCGTGGGCTGCGGCCGGGAACATTGGGTCCCGAACGGTATCGGTCCGTGCGTCGACCTGACCGATGCCCACATCGGAGACGTCCCGATCTTAGACGGGACAAACGGCACGGGCGGACATATTGAATCCGGGTTCCCCGCACAGGATAGTGACGGTGTCGTCCGATTTCTCGGCGTCGACACGATGCTGATGCGGTGCCGCACCCTGACCCAGCCAAGCGCGATCTGCCCCGACCACCCGGAGACGTTCCCCGTGCCGCGCATCATCTTTGTCGGCCAGTCAAAGACGGACCCAGCCGTCGCGCCTCCCCATGCCCACGAGGCGCCCCCGGAAGATGATCGCCCCCCCGTCTGCCCGGTCTGCACCCGGCGGTTGGCGATCATCGGGATGCGCG
>CADCWH010000171.1 GCA_902806395.1 uncultured Thermomicrobiales bacterium
GATGTGCTCGGAGACTCCGCCGGCGTGGTGGAAGTTGTAGGGCGAGACCAGGGCGATCTTCACGCGTCGTCGCCTCCCCTGCCCGCTCGCCCCCGCATCGGTGTCGCCCCCGGTGTCGTGGTCGCAGCCCCGTCCAGCGCCCGGCCGGGGATGGCCGGATTCCGGCCATCCCCGGGCGCCATCATCGATCGTCGTGGGCCATGATACGCGGCGCCGCGAACCGGCCACAACGCGCCATCCCGAGCGAGGCCCGGTGTCCAGCGGGAGGGTATGGTCAGGGGAGCCTCACGCTCGGGGGCCGGTCCCTTGATTCGACCCCTATGGCATGCTCTACGCTCTGGGCTGAAGGTGTGGGATGGGACGTGGTTGGGGGCGGAGGTACAGGATTGGCGAGGTGGCGGGGCGGACGGGCGTGACGACCCGGACGCTTTGCCAGCATGATCGAACCGGCCTCATCAGGCCCACCAGCCACTCCGAGGGCGTTCATCGCCAGTACTCCGAGGCCGACCTGCTGCGCGTCCAATAGGGTTTGTCCCTACGCTACCTTGGGTTCCGGTTCCGCGAGATCGAGGAGTCCGCGTCCGGCCCGACTTTGATCTCCTCGCGTCTGTGGACGCTCAGAGGACCGTTCTGCGCGAGCGCAATACCTCTTGGGAGCGAATCCGGGCCGACCTGGCGGAGAGGGTGGGGCACCATCGGGCGACGGGCGAGTGGGCCTGGGATCGGGATGTCGCCTCGGCCGTCTCCCCCAGGCCGGGTCTAGATGAGCAAGGGGTACGGATGGACGCGTTGTACTCCCTTGAACACATGATGTGATTCGGGGAGGTCGGGTGCCGTGTCGACCTCGCCGGGAGGGCCTCGATCGAGGCCGCCTGACCCCCTGATCGCCGAGGCCCGGGCAAATCTGGACCGCGATGCCACGAGCCGAGAGGAGCGAGACCTGATCGATCGCTCGGACGCCCTACAGACCCGGACGACGACAACGTCCGACGGCTCCGATGATCTCACGGCCGCGATCGGCGACAACATCGAACGGGAGGCGTTGGCTGACCGCCCCGATGCGCCCGACGCGGTGACCTTGGCCCTCGTCGCGCCCGTCCACGCGGCGCGGGCGGGCGTCCCGGCCCGGCGCGACCGGGAGGCAGGACGAGGATGTCGACCACTCCCGGGAGGGTTTGATCCGGTCTGGTGCCCGACGGGTCGGGGAGACATGGAGAGGGCGGGCACCGCGCGGTGCCCGCCCTCTCCATGTCTCACGATCGTTCGGCACGGGCCCGCGTCGGGCCCAAGTATCAGACGACGTCGAGGAAGTCGGCTGCCAGGAAGCCCCGCAGGTTGGGGTCGTCGAGGCTCTGGACTTCATACCAGACGAAGCCCTCGGCCTCGACCGGATCGCTGACGATGACGAAGGTCTGGCCCTGGACCAGCACGGCCAGGATCGAACTGCCCAGCGACGGGGCGTCGCGCAGGTTGACCTCGGACTCGTTGGTGATCACCGTCGAGCCGATCGAGATCGCGCCGGGGGCGGCCGGGTCGTCAGCCACCGGCGGTGCGGTGGCCCCGGGATCCGTGTCTCCGGTGTCGATCGCGGCCTCACCGGTCGGTTCACTATCGGCTGGTTCCGGGTCCGCTCCGGCGGCGGTCGCGCCGCCCGTGCCGCGGATGTCCACACTCCCTACCAGATCGTCGGCGACGGGGCTCGCCTCGGCGACCACGACCGGACCGAGCTCCGGGCTGGCCTCCGGGCTGGCGGCACCGGTAACGCCGACATCGCCCGACCCGGTGGTCAGGGTGACGCGGAGCAGGGTCACCGGCTCGGCGTCATCCGGGATCACGACCTCGCGGTGGCCATTGGGGAAGAAGAGGGCGTCGCCGACGCCGAGCCGGTACGACTCGCCGGTGTCCGAATTGGGCTGCGGTCCCGGGTTGGCGGTACGAGAGACCTGGACCGCCCCGCCGGTGATCACCAGGTTGGCGCCGGTATCTGCCAGCGACAGCAGGACGGGGTCGGCCGAGGCGGCCAGGGGTGATTCGACGGAGAGGGGCACCCGCTCGACGACCACCGATACTGGCCCCTCCGGGAAGCGGGTCGCGACGCCGTCGCCGAGGACTTGATTCGAGACGCCGGCGTAGGCGTCGGCGTCAGGGTCACCATTCGGGTAGGCGATGCCGGGGGGGCGCTGCGGCCCCGCTGGCAGGATGACCACCGTCAGGAGTTGGACCGGCTCCTCGCCCTCATTGGCGAAGGAAAACCCGGTCTCCGGTGGGAAGACGACCGTCTGGCCGGGCACGACATCGAACGCCTCGTCCACCGGCGTCGTGCTCTGGGCACCGGTCTCCGCCTCGACCAGGACCGAGGCGGCATCGGAGGTCACGGTCAGGGTGCCGGACTCGACAAGGTTGTACTCCGGCCCGGGATGCGTGTGGAGCGGGACGGTGGAGCCGGGCTCGATCACGATCCGGAGAAGACGCACGAACGAGGGCGCCAGGGGCACGCCGTCCACCGTGGCCCGCATCAGGGTCTCGGTGCCGGGGGAGGCTTCGCCGTCCTGTGCGCGGCCAGCCGTGGCGGGGAGACTCCCCAGGGCCACCGAGCCGAGCAGGAGCGCGACGAGGAAGGGGACGATCCGGGCGTGCGGTCGGGGCATGCGAGCCTCTCCGGGGTGTGGCGTCCGGTACGTCACCGGGCCGATCGTGTGGTCGGCCAGAACAAGGCCGGGCGGCGCTAACTGTACCACCCAGACCGGCCCGGTCCGCCCGCCGCGGCCGGGTTCCCCGGCGGTGCCGAGAGGATGTCGTAGGGCACACCCGACGCGCTCTTCCCGCGAGCCGGACATCATCCCGACCTGCGGCCAAGACGGTCAGTTTTGGGCCAGCGCCGCGGCCACGACCGCACCGACGGTGGTCGCGGCGAGGTTCACGGCATCATTGGTGGCCCATGACCGACCGCGCACCAGGTGTCCCCGGTGACCGAGGCGAATCTCGTCGTCCGTCGCCTCGGTGACCGTCGTCTCGTCGACGACGGTGGCGGCATAGGCGGCCTGGACGGTGCCTCCGAGGAGAGTGTCGACCAGGGCTCCGGCCAGGCCCCCGATGGCCACCGCCAGGAAGGTCCGCACGGGAGAGGGACCACCGTCGGTGGCCGCAGCGGCGGGTCCTATCAGGGCCGCGACGCTCGCCAGGAAGACCGCGCCGGCCAGCGCGGCCCCGGTGCCCAACCGCGTCATGCCGCCGGAGACGCCGGGCGGGACGGGCGGGCCGAACCCCAGCCGGCGGGGTGGGGCATGGCTGCGGGTCCCAATCTCGGTCGCCCACGTGTCGGCGGTCGCGGCGGAGATCGCTCCGGCGAAGGCCACGAAGGCAATGCCGTCTGGCCACGGGGCCGCCGCGAGTGCGCCGGACGGGCCGGGGACGATCTCCAGCGGCCAGGACGACGAGGTGGGGGCCGCCAGGGTCGTGATGAGGGTCGCGACCCCGCCGTTCGCGACCACTTGTCGCCAGGTCCGGTCTGGGGCGGCGCGCTGAGCCAGAGTGACAGGCTCTGGATCATCACCCCGCGCCGACAGCGAGTCGCTGAGCCAGGCGATGTCCTGGTCACACCGTTGCCCGGGTGATGATCCCCCTTGGGAGGGCTCCGTGGTCGGGCGGCTCGTCCCCGGGCCTGAACGTGCGTCCGGGGTCATCATGGGGAGCGCCGCAGCGCGGGACCGGGGCGGTCCAATGTGTCTGGTTGGTTTGGCCCCCGGCGTGGCGCCCGTAGAGTGCGACCACGTCGAAGTGCCGGTCGGGTGAGGGCTGACGGTGGTGGGTGCGGGCCGGATCAGGGCGGACAGGAGGCTGGAGGAGACGAAGAAGGTGACCACGACCATGCCCCACCACCAACCGCCGAACCCGACGATGGCGACGCCGACGACCCAGGCCGCGACGGCCCCGCTGCCCGCGAGGGCGCGGCGGCGCCAGCCGGCGACGGCGATCCCGCCGGCCACGACCATCGCCAGGACGAACCGGACCGATGTCTCATCCACCCAGTCAGTCATCGTGGTCCCGGATCATGTCCATGGCGCCGTCATCACGTCCACATGCGTACCCCCCCAGGTAGCCAGTGCCCGGTGGCGGTGGTCAGGCGGCGGCCGACACGGTAGCATGGCAGCGGCGGGGTCATCCCCGTGGCCCTGTAGCTCAATCGGCAGAGCAGTGGACTTTTAATCCAACGGTTCAGGGTTCGAGTCCCTGCGGGGCTACCACCAAAAAGCCCATGGATATGGGCTAAATGAGGGGCGGTACCAACTTGGTACCGCCCCTCTCCTGTGCTTTGACGGCAACGTTGACGGCAACCCGGGGCACCTCTGTGTTATCGGGACTCCCGATGGCTACCCGTGGCCGGTTGACGGCACGGGGGTGGGGCCGAGGATGGCGCCCATCAGGTCGGCGGCCTCACGCCGGGCGGTCGGCATGACGTGGCTATAGGTGTTCATCGTGAGGC
>CADCWH010000172.1 GCA_902806395.1 uncultured Thermomicrobiales bacterium
CGCCAGGCCCTGACAATCGCCAAGACGGTGGCGACCGAGACCGGTGCCCTGTTCGCCGGGGACATCTGCAATACCAACGTCTTTACCGGCGACGACGCGTCCCGCCGTGCGGTGCGGGCGATGTTCGAGGAGCAGGTGGGCTGGGCGGTCGAGGCCGGGGTCGACTTCGTGATCGGCGAGACCTTCTCCTGGGGCGAGGAGGCGCTGATCGCGCTCGAGGTCATCAAGGCGGCCGGGCAGACGGCGGTGATCACCCTCGCCATCCACCAGGAGCCGGAGACCCGCGAGGGCTGGTCACCGGAGGAGGCCTGCGCCCGTCTGGAGGCGGCGGGGGCGGACGTGGTCGGGCTGAACTGCATCCGCGGGCCGAAGACTCTGCTCCCGTTGCTGGGTGCCATCCGCGAGCGTGTCAAGGGTCACGTCGCGGCCCTACCCGTTCCTTACCGGACCCACGACGACCAGCCCTCGTTCCAATCGCTGCGCGACCCCGCCTACCCGGACGCCCCGGGCGGACGCCCCTTCCCCACCGCCCTGGACCCGTTCACCTGCAACCGCTACGAGATCTCGGACTTCACCCGCGAGGCCTACGACCTGGGCGTTCGCTACCTCGGGGTCTGCTGCGGCGCCGGGCCGCAGCACATCCGGGCCATGGCCGAGGCCTTGGGCCGGACACCACCCGCCAGCCGCTACACCGCCGACATGTCCAAGCACGCCTTCCTCGGCACCGACCCGAGCCTGAAGCAGGAAAACCGGGAGTACGTGAAGGTCCTCTAAATCCTCCAAATGGGACCCGGTGCCGAGGTCCGGTGCGTCGCTCACGGTGATCCCAGACCGCACCCCGTACCCGTAGTCCGTCTATTCCTTGGCGCCTATCCCTGGTGATCCAGGGAGATGGGTACGCCCGCTCGTCGACGGTGACTCATTGGCTGTCCTGCTCGACTGATGAGCGTGAACGACGGACGAAGGAGACGCACTGATGAGAGTGATCGAGTTCATCCGCGAGACGCGGTGGGACGACCTCCCGGTTCACGTTCGCCACCAGGCACGGCGCTGCCTCCTCGACACGATCGGCGCCGGCCTCGGGGGCCGTCGCACGGAGTTGTCCGGGATCATCCACGAGTATGCGGTGACCGCCCACGGCGGTGCGGGGGCGAGGCTGTGGCTCGACGGCCGCGTGGTCTCGTCACCCGGCGCGGCACTAGCGAACGGGATGACGATCGATTCGTTGGACATCCACGACGGGTACCTCCCGGTCAAAGGGCATGCCGGCGCCGCGATCGTCCCGGCCGCGCTGGCCACCGTGCCGAGTGGCTGTGACACGCCGGTCTCCGGGCGAGACCTGCTTGCTACCTTGGTGGTTGGGTATGAAGTGGCGCTCCGGGCGGGCGTGACCCTCCACGCCACCGCCTGTGACTACCACACTTCCGGCGCCTGGAATGCCCTCGGCTGCGCGGCCATGGCTGCCCGGTCCTTCGGCCTCGACGCCGGGCAGACCCGGCACGCACTGGGCATCGCCGAGTATCACGGCCCCCGCTCGCAGATGATGCGCTGCATCGACCACCCGACGATGGTCAAGGACGGTTCGGGGTGGGGGGCGATGACCGGCATCAGCGCGGCGATGCTGGCCCGGGCCGGGTTCACCGGCGCGCCGGCGATAACTGTCGAGGCGCCGGTGACGGCCGATACGTGGGCGGACCTCGGGACACGGTGGCGGATCGACGAACAGTTCTTCAAGCCCTACGCCGTCTGCCGCTGGGCCCAGCCGGCCATCGCCGGCGCCTTGGCCTTGCAACGGGACCACGCGCTCCCCCTCGACGCGATCGCGCGCATCCAGGTGATCACCTTTCACCAGGCGACGCGTCTGGCCTCCCGGCGGCCGACCACCACCGAAGAGGCGCAGTACAGCTTGCCGTTCCCCGTCGCCGCCGCCCTGGCACACGGGCAACTCGGCTTGAGCCAACTGAGCGGCGCGGGACTGCGGGACTCGTCCGTCCTGCGGCTCTCCGACCAGATCGAACTGGTCGATGACCCGGCCCTGAGCGCCCGGTTCCCCGCCGAGCGCATCGCCCGAGTGCGGATCGAGACGGCCGCCGGGGATGTCCTCGACTCCGGCGAGACGGCCGCGCCCTGGGACGCCGCGACCCCCCCGACCAATGAGGAGCTGATCGCTAAGTTCCGGTGGGTTGCCGGCGGCACACTGCCATCTACACGGGTGGACGACTTGATCGACCTCATTTGGAATTGTGCCGCCGTGCCCGACGCCGGGACACTGGTCGAATCGCTGGCCTCACCAATGGGGGCGTCCCTTTCCAGAACTGTAGGGTTGGACGTGGCAAGCGGTGCGTGAGCGGCGTCCACCGGGTGGCCGATGTGGCTGCTTCGGTGACCCAAAACCATCGTACATAGCGACGATGCTCCGGCGCGAGCTAGCCTACGGCGGCGTAGTTTGACGCAGGGGGACGCGGGCACCAGGTGACTGAGGGCCGGACCACAGGAAGCCGTGCCGTGCTCTGCCCGCCGGTCACGTTGGTCGGCCGGTTCTCGATGTGCCGGGGTCACTCCTCATGAGCCGCCGGGTGCCCCTCCCAGATCGAATCCCAGATCGTCGTCAGGTCCGGCCCCTCGATCTCCATGAAGGTGCGCTCGAAGGTGGCCGACGGATCGACCCCCGCGTCCAGCAGTGCCCGGCCCCGCTCGTCCATCGCCTTCATGAAGCGTTCGCTCGGCGGCCAGTAGAACTTGTGGAAGACGCGGATGCGCGGCAGGCGGATGCGTCCCACCTCCACGACCCAGGGCGGCAAGCCGGCGAAGAGGTGTTGCTCTAGCTCCTCGTCGGTCCGGACCGTCTTGACCGGAAACGCGGACTGGTCGACATCAAAACTGAGGCGAAAGCGGTTGCGTTCGTCGGCACGGGTCACCGGATCGAGGAGGGCGACTTCCTCTGCCTGCCCTGGCATCGTGATCACCAGGCCGAGGACCCGGACTGTTGCGGCGACGGCGATCGGTACGACCCGGTCGGCGTTGACGTACCGCCAGTCGGGCGGCACGGTTAAGGACTGCCGGTAGACGCCCAAGATTGAGGGCGGGTCCCCAGCCCGCCACCGGTCCCAGACAAGGTCGTAAACGGAGCCGACGATGGCGCCCGCCTCGTCCCGGAACGGGAACATCCAGTGCATGTCGGTCTGGTCGAGGAGCTCGTCGGGGTCCGTGCTCTCGATAGTCACGCCGGTCAGATCCACGAGCAGGTAGATCACCGACTGGTAGGCTTCGCGGACCGCCATCGCCAGGCGGTCCTGCGTGAGCCCTTCCAGGACGAGCGGTTGGATCCCGGCCGCTGCCGCTCGCTCAACTGCCCCCGACGTGTACCCGCTGGCAGAGACGTAGACGCCGTGCCGGCTCGGGATGCCAGCGTCCTGGAGCTTGCCGACGAAGGCGTCCATCGGCTCGACGCCGATGGCCTGCCCTTCGTTCTTGCACTCAATCGCGACGCGAACCGCGTCGCCGGCCAACTGGCCGGTCAGCAGGACGTCGAACTCCCGCTTGCGCCCCGGGTTACTCAGAGTTGGGAGCATCACCCTGACTTGGATGTTGACCCCGGGCGATTCGTGGAGCCATGCCGCGATTTGCTCTACCAGCCGCCCTTTCGCGTCGTTCGAGCCTGGGCTTGGTTTCTTGACCCTGCGATCTACCGCTTCGCCCCGGCCAGGTCCCTCGGTCATACGCTACTCCGGCTACAGCGCCCGGCGCGGTTGTGGCGCCGGGCCAGATCGCCGAAGCTGGCGCGCGTAGCCAGTGACGAACCCTAACGTCCAGTGGGGGCGTCTTCAAGGGCGGAGGCGTCCTCATCCGGCGTCACATGGATCCGCTGGCTTCAGACCGTGCCTTCCGAGCCTTCGCCGCTCCTTGCACCGTCAGCGCGTAGCTGCTGAGGCGATCCAGTCAACTAGGTGCAAAGCGATTGGGATCCGCCCCTCGTCACCGTGGGAGGTTATCCGCCCGTACATGGGACGAGGTATCGGTTTACTCAGTTGCCACCAGGTACCCAGTTCTAGAACCGCACGGGCACCCGTGCATGTAGCAGCTATGGTGATTCGCTGACCCGGACCCACCGGCCGAGGTGAAGCTACGACCGCGGACAATGACATGAAGGACTACCTGCGTATAATCCCATCACCCGATTGACCGTATTCGAACTCACCCGCTGGACCTGGACCTAGCGTGGGCCGCACCCGGCCGTGGTACCGTGACGCCCGTCGCCCGGTCGGGGTGACCGGCGTCACCCCTCGGGGTGGATGGGCGGAGCGGCGTGATGGGACGTCCACCAATGGCAGACCTGCCCCGCGGCACGGTGGCGTTCCTGTTCACCGACATCGAGGGCAGCACCCGGCTCTGGCAGCACCACCGGGCGGCGATGGAGCGGGCCTACGCCCGTCACGACGCCGTGGTGCGGGGGGCGATCGCCGCCGAGGGCGGGGTGGTCTACAAGGTGATCGGCGACGCGTTGCAGGTGGCCTTCCCCGCCGCCGAGCGGGCGGTGGCGGCGGCGCTGGAGGCGCAACTGGGGCTCGACGCCGAGGACTGGGCCGGGATGGGGCTGCCCGAGCCGCTGCGCGTGCGGACGGTCCTGCACGCCGGGGCGGTGGACCCCGACCCGGA
>CADCWH010000173.1 GCA_902806395.1 uncultured Thermomicrobiales bacterium
GGAGGATATCCTCGAGGTCACGACCGAGATGATCCGGGTCCTGACCAGGCTCAACGATCTGGTGCCCGAGGACATCGCCAGCGTAATCTTCACCACCACGCCTGATCTCACTGCCACCTTCCCCGCCCTGGCCGCCCGGGCCGTGGGTTGGACCGAGGTCCCCCTCATCTGCGGCCACGAGATGGCCGTGCCGGGGGCACTGACCAACGCGGTCCGGGTCCTCCTTCACGTCAACACCGCCCGCAGTGCCGCGGAGATCCGCCACGTGTACCTGCACGGCGCCCGGCAGCTCCGCCCAGAGTGGGCCATCTCCGACGAGGATATGGCCGCGATCCTGGGTGACCGCCTCGTCGCCACCACCGCCTGACCTCACGGCCGTATCCACCGTGCGACGACACCGTCGTCGGTGGCGAAGGGACATCCGACGTGATCGTGATCATGAGCCGCGGCGCCTCCCGCGGGGAGATCGACGACATCATCCGCCGCGTCGAGGCCCTCGGCCTCAGCTGCCACGTCAGTGACGGCGAGGAGCGGGTCATCATCGGTGTCGTCGGCACGCCGATGCCGCCTGAACTGGACGACATGCTCCAGGTCCACGCCGGGGTCGAGTCGGTCGTTCGGGTCACCAAGCGATTCAAGTTGACCGGCTGGGACTTCCATCCGCAGAAGACGATCATCCGCGTCGGTGACGTGACGATCGGCGGAGACGAGGTCACCGTGATCGCCGGTCCCTGCTCGGTCGAGAGCGAGGAGCAGACGATCGAGACGGCGAAGGCGGTCAAGGCCGCCGGCGCCCACCTGCTCCGGGGTGGCGCCTACAAACCGCGGACGTCCCCGTATGAGTTCCGCGGCCTGGGGGAACGGGGTCTCCAGATCCTCGCCCAGGCCCGGGACGAGACCGGGTTGCCGATCATCACCGAGGTGATGACCCCGGCCGACATCGAGGCCGTCGCGAAGTACACCGACGTGTTCCAGATCGGTGCCCGGAACTGCCAGAACTATCTCCTGCTGGAGGAGGTCGGCAAGGCCGGCAAGCCGGTGATGCTGAAGCGGGGCCTGAGCCTGCAACTGGAGGAGTGGCTGCTGGCCGCCGAGTACGTGATGGCCCAGGGCAATCCCGACGTGATCCTTTGCGAGCGAGGGATTCGCACCTTCGAGCCCTCGACCCGCAACACACTCGACGTCAGCGCGGTGCCGGTGATCCAGGGCCTGTCTCACCTACCGATCTTCATCGACCCCAGTCATGCCGCCGGAAAGCGGGCTTTGGTCCCCGCCCTCGCGCTGGCCGGGGTCGCCGCCGGGGCGGATGGCCTGATGATCGAGGTTCACCCCAGCCCGGACCACGCCCTCTCCGACGGTGCCCAGTCTCTCACGTTCGCGGAGTTCGACGACCTAATGCCGAAGATCGCGAACGTGGCGCGCGCCGTCGGCCGCGACCTAGCCGCGGGTGAGCGGACCCCGGTAGCGATGACCGCCTGACCGAGGGCCGCTGACCACGCGGTCGTGGTGAGCGTAGTCGCGTGTCCCGGCCGCAAGGTATGACGATCCGCTGTCTGACGTTCTAAGATCTGGGAAGGATGACAACTCTCGGCCCGTGATGGCACCGGCCAGCAATCGGCGCAGGGAGGAGTTCCCCGCGCCGATTGCGTTCCACAGAGTCGATCGTCGAGGTCCTCCGAGCAGCGATCCAAGCCGCCTTTTACGACTCGGGGGCTGACCGTTTCCGCGCCGCCTGACCAGTCCACGCTAACGCCTCGGTCGCGTTCTGCAGCATCTCGGCCAGGCCAGCCACGCCGATCGTCGCGGCGGCGAGCCGGGTGGGACCAGGGGCGATCTGGAGCCCGTACACGAGTCCGGCGGCCACCCACGTGCCGACGCATGTCGGGCACGACACCAGTTCTCCGATGGCCTTGCGCGCACCGGTGCCCGCTGCCACGACGTTCTCACCAGCGTTGAATTCGTCCGTCACAGTTTCCGTCACCGCACCGCGCAGCGGCTCGGAGACTCGATCGAATGCCACGAGCCGACCCGCCCGGAAGGTTGCCAACGCGATCGTCACCAGATCCAGCGCACCGACTCGAAGTTCCCCACTCGCCCCACGCTTGCGTGAGGCGACCAATCCGAAGAGACTGAGGAACAGACCTACCAGACCCATGTAGGTGGCCCGCTCCCGCAGCTCGTGTTGTTCAGGTCCCATGTCATTTCTCCGCTCGTGTTCCACCTGGATACGGCACCCGATCCAGCTCGTATGGCGACCCGGCACCACGCACGAAGCTGACCACACCGGGAGAGCGCGACCTGGCCGCGACGGGGATCAAGGAGTCAATGTCCGGCCCGAGTGACAAGCGATCGCACCGACGACTGACAAACTGTGGCGCACGGTCCAGGTGTGGGTACCAGGCTCGGCACCCGTCCCCGGGATGGCGGCGTCAATCGTTACCTGTCATCGGGTCGCCTCGTCAGTTGTTAGCGCTCGTCCGCCAGTCATCGGAGCGGCCGGAGCCGACGTGGGGAGCCCCGTCAGCCCTCAGCGCACCTGGGCCGCTGGGTGTCGTGAATCGGGCCGATGGTCGTCCGGTCAAGTCCGTCCGGGAGGCCAACCCGGGCTGCGGCACATTTGCCGAGACTCGGGTTGCGGATCTCCCGATGGATGGCACCGAGCAGCCCAGCCCGCGGTCCGGCGGGCGAGTTTCGGCGGGCATGACACGACGGGTGCGCCGGTTCAGTGTCACTCAGGCGGGAGCAAGCTGGAGGTCCGGACGACGCTCCCGGCCGATCCGCAGCGAGAGCAGTCCCCCCAGGACCGCCAGAGTCCCCCCGGCCAGGAAGGCCAGGGTGTAGTCCCCGAAGACGTCCCGGCTCACGCCGCCCAGCCAGGCGGCCCCGGCCGCGCCCATCTGGTGGGCGAAGAAGATCCAGCCATAGACGATCCCGACGTGCTTGCGGCCGAACCGGTCCGCCGCCAGGGCGGCCGTCGGCGGCACCGTGGCGATGTAGTCGAGTCCAAACAGCACCGCGAAGATGCCCAGTCCTGGGAATCCGTCCAGCGTCGGCAACAAGAACAGCGACAGGCCCCGGAAGGTGTAGTAGGTCGCCAGCAACCGGCGAGGGTCGTAGCGGTCCGTCAGCCAGCCCGACCCCAAGGTGCCGACGAAGTTGAACAGCCCCATCATCGCCAGCGCGGTCGCCGCAGTGGCTTCGGTCACCCCGTGGTCGACCGAGTGGGGGATGAAATGGATCCCTATCAGCCCGTTCGAGGTGGCGCCACAGATGAAGAACGTCCCCGCCAGGAGCCAAAACTCGGGTGAACGGCGCGCGCGCCGCATCACCGGCTCGTCGTCCCGATCATCGATCGCCGGTGGCAGGGCGTCCATCGTCGCCGGCCGGGGGTCGGTGCGGTCCGGTTCGGGCGCACCGAAGGGCCGCAGTCCGACCGATTCCGGGTCGTCCCGCATGAGCAGGAACGCCGGGATCAGCAGGGCGGCGGCGATGGCCGCCAGGACCAGGCTGCCACCGCGCCAGCCGATCGTCCCGAAGAGCCAGACCAACAGCGGCACGAACATGAGTTGGCCTGCCGACGTCGCCGCCCCGAAGGCCCCCAGGACCAGGCCACGGCGCTCGACGAACCACCGGTTCGCGACCGTCGCCCCGAGGACCGCCCCGACCATCCCGGTTCCGAGGCCGCTCAGCACTCCCCACGTCGCCCCGAACTGCCACAGCGACTGGACCGCCGCACCGGTCGCCGTGCTCAAGACGATCAGGGCCAGGCCACCGATCATCAGGGAACGCGGGCCGACCCGCGACGTGATCCACCCTCCGACCGGCCCACCGAGCCCGAACAGCACCAGTCCGACCGAGATCGCCAGCGAGATGCCGGACCGGCGCCATCCCTGGTCCTCCTCCAGCGGCACGATCAGCACGCCCGGCGCCGACCGCACCCCGGCCGCGACGACCAGGGCCAGGCACGTCACGGCCACGATCACCCACGCGTAGTGAGGTCGTCCCGCTCCGGTTCGCATCGGTTCACTCCTGGGATCGCGTCACCGGCCACGGCGGTGTCACCGGCATGGCCGGGGTCGCAGTGTACGACGCCTCGATTCTAGGACGTGACCAAGTCTCGACGACTTGGCGATGACCCGTCGCTTTCTATGCCCTATGCCCTTATCTCCTCATCCCCGTCATTCTCAAGACCGCGCGGGGCCGTCCCGCCCGACCTCGTCCACCGCGGTCCGCAGCGCGGCCCGGACCTCATCGTCCGAGACCTCGGGGAACGCGTCGTACCACTCGCCGACGGCGTAGAACGCTTCTGGCTGGAGGAGACAGACGACCTGGTCGGCCCGGGCCGCCATCGCCGCGCATGACTCCGGCGCGCCGACCGGCACCGCGACGCTGACGTGAGTCGCCCCCAGTGCCCGGGCGGCGTCGATCGCCACGGCCATCGTGGCACCCGTCGCCAGCCCATCATCGACCAGGATGGCAGACCGGCTCTCGAGGTCGAGTGGCAACCTGCCCGCCCGGTAGTCTCGCTCGCGCCGCTCCAAGATCAGGCGTTGCGCCTCGCACTCTCGATCGATGGTGGTGGCGTCGAGGCCCGAACGATCCAGGACGTGAGCGTTGAGGACACGATGTCCGCCGGTGGCGATCGCCCCGAAGGCCAACTCCTCGTGACCCGGCACGCCGAGCTTGCGGACCGTCAGCACGTCCAGCGGGAGCGCCAGTTTCGTCGCGACCCTCACGGCGACGGACACCCCACCGCGGGCGAGACCGACGACCACCCCCGGCCGCGGCAGCCCCATCGCCGCCAAGCGCTCACCGAGCCGATCGCCCGCTTCGGCTCGATCCCGGAACCGCTCCTCGCGCCCGTCCATATCTCCCTCCCCGTACACCACGCTCGTCACGAATGGGCTCGACGAAGGGTTGCCAGGACCGTGCCACCTGAACGAGCGCTCGCCCCTATGGGCGTCCCCCGGCGACGTCACCGTCGATGACACGCCGGGCAGCCCCCTCGTGTCGCCGTGGTATAACCGCCCGGACGAAAGGATCGCGCGGCGGGACCATGACCCGGCGTCGCAGCGGACATCGACAAGGAGCCCCGCCAACGTGACCCACCTCGACGTGACCGCCTGGGCCGACCTGCTGACCGGCTACAGTGTCGACATCCAACCGGACCAGCACGTCGCGATCACCGGGGGCACCGCCTCCGAGCCCCTCCTCCGGGCCCTCTATCGAAAGGTGATCGCGGTCGGGGCCCACCCGGTCATGATCCCGACCTTACCGAGCCTCCAGGCGGACCTGCTCGCCCAGGGGTCCGACGCCCAACTCCAGCGGATATCCCCCCTCGAACGGTTCATCCGGGAGCAGGCCGACATTGTCATCAATGTCTTGGCCGAGACGAACACCCGGTCCCTCTCCGCGGTCGACCCGGCCCGCCAGACGACTTTCGGCAAGGCGCGGGGCGAACTGTTCCAGACCTACATGCGCCGTGCGGCCGACGGTCAACTTCGCTGGACCCTCACCCTCTTTCCCACCGACGCCTATGCCCAGGATGCCGGGATGTCCACCAACGACTTCGCCAAATTCGTCGCCGAAGCATGCAAGCTGACCGCGCCGGACCCCGTCGCGGCCTGGCGGGAGGCCGCCACCGAGCAGGACCGCCTGATCGCCTGGCTGGGTGGCAAGAGCGAGATCCACCTCCGCGGCCCGGGAACCGACCTGACGGTCTCGGTCGCCGGCCGCAAATGGATCAACGCCTCGGGCACCCGCAACATGCCGGACGGCGAGATCTTCACCGGCCCCGTCGAGGATTCGGCGACCGGTACGGTCCGGTTCTCCTTTCCGGTCTCGGTCGGCGGCCGGGAAGTCCGCGACATCCGCCTGCGGTTCGACGCCGGCAAGGTGGTCGAGGCGAGCGCGGCCGAGAATGAACCCTATCTGATCCAGCAGCTCGACACCGACGAGGGGGCGAGGTTCCTCGGCGAATTCGCCTTCGGCACCAACTTTGGCATCACTCGCTTCACCCGCAACATCCTCATGGACGAGAAGATCGGCGGCACCGTCCACATGGCCGTTGGGGCGGGCTACCCCGACACCGGCAGCGTCAATCGCTCCGCCGTCCATTGGGACATGATCAGTGACCTTCGCCAAGGAGGTGAGGTCGACGTCGATGGCCAGCCCTTCATGCGGGATGGGCAATTCGTCGTCTGATCCGGAGAGCCGGCACGCGACCCGACTCGCCACCATTGCCAGCCACCATTGAGGGATTTCCCGTGCCCGCGACGACCTACCCCGAGACGATCACCATCACGCCGGTGTCCCGCCCGATCGACGCCGTGGTGCCCATCCCCGGCTCGAAGAGCATCACCAATCGGGCCCTCCTGATCGCCGCGCTGGCCGACGGCCGATCCGACCTGACGGGCGCCCTGTTCAGCGACGATA
>CADCWH010000174.1 GCA_902806395.1 uncultured Thermomicrobiales bacterium
GCACCCCATTGCTACACTCCTGGGAGGATAAGGGCTCACCGATGAACCGGGGCGACGAGGAGGCGAACGAGTGCACGTGGAGGTGAATACGACCCATCCCGAGGAGACCCGGTATTGGGTCGCCTTCCATCGCGTGCCCTACGTCGGCGGGGCGCGGCTCCGGAAGCTGCGGGAGCGATTCGGCGACTTGGGGACGGCCTGGTCGGCGCCGGCGGGGGCACTGGGGGCGGTGCTGGACGATCGGTCGCTGTCGCACGTCCTCCAGGCTCGGCAGGAATATTCGCCCGACACTGAGATGGCCCGGATCGAACGGCTCGGCATCCGTGTCGTGACCCTGGAGGAGGACGGTTACCCGGCTCTGCTGCGAGAGATCCCGGCCCCGCCGCCGGTGCTGTACGTGAAGGGGGCGCTCGTGGCCGGGGACCGGATCGCGGTGGCGATGGTCGGGACTCGGAAGATGACCGCGTATGGCCGGGACGTGGCATTCCAAATCGCGACCGACCTCGCCGCGGCCGGCGTGACGATCGTCTCTGGCTTGGCGCGGGGAATCGACGCGATCGCCCACGAGGCGGCGGTACGGGCGGAGGGCCGCACCGTCGCGGTGATGGGGTCGGGGGTGAACGTGATCTACCCGCCCGAGCACCGGACCCTGGCCGGACGGATCGAGGGGGCTGGGGCACTGATCTCCGATTACCCTCCGGACCGAAAGCCGGACGCGCAGAACTTCCCGGCCCGGAACCGGATCGTGGCCGGCCTGACCCTGGGGACGATCGTCGTCGAGGCGCCGGAGCGTTCGGGGACCTTGATCACCAGCGACTTCGCCGCGGACTACGGCCGCGAGGTGTTCGTGGTGCCGGGCAGCGTCTTCTCCGATCAAAGCCGGGGGTGCCATCGCCTGCTGCGCAATGGCGCCCGCCTAGTGACCAGCGCGGCCGACGTGCTGGAGGACCTAGGCCTGGACGGCAGGGCGACGGGGACGGCGGTGCAGCAGGCCCTGCCAATGGACGAGGACGAGCGGCGCGTGCTGGCCCTCCTGACGGGGGAGCCGCAGCACATCGACGAAGTGGCCGAAGCCTCGGGTCAGCCGGTCCACCACGTCGCGGCGACGCTGCTGACGCTGGAGTTGCAGGGGATGGTTCGCAATCTGGGGGCACAGCACTACGCCCGGCGGTAAGGCAGTATGGGGGTCGAGCCAAAGTTGTCGCCATCTGTGCCCGGTCGGCGATATTCCGTCGGCTCGACCCTGATCGACCCCAGCGTTGCCGTGGTGGTGACGAGAGGAGAAAACCTTGGTCCTCCAGATTTTCGGGGACCATGCTTGGCTGAGGCATGTGCGAGCGGCATCATGTCCTCCCAGCGCAGGGGTTGTTTGGGGACGGATTGCCTATGAGGCTATCAGTCGAGGGCGGTGAGCGCCGCGAAGACACCAAACGCGACCAGGGTGGCACCTGAGAGTCGATTGATCCACCGCAGCCGCGGTGGGGTGACGAACCCCCGGAACATCCCAACGGCGCCGCTCAGGAACAACCACCACAGGGCCGATCCAAGGAAGACGCCCGGCACCAGCGACATCACTGCGCTCCAGTCGTTGGCGGCATCCACCAGACCCATCCCCGTGAAGACCGCCACGAAGGAGAGGATGGTCGTCGGATTCGTCAGCGTCAGCCCGAACGTTGATACGTAGGCGACGGCGAGACCCCGGCCTGAAGCGGTGGCGCGTCTCGTGGTCGGCTCGGCTCGCACGGTCGTGACACCGAGGTAGCAGAGGAACGCTCCACCGGCGACGCGCACCCAATCCTGATGGTCGGTCAGCGCCGACGAGACCGATGTCAGCCCAAGCGCGGCCACTGCGCCGTAGGTCGCGTCCGCGCTGGCCGCACCGAGGCCGGTGACGAAGCCGGCCAGTCGACCCTCTACGAGCGTGCGGCGGATGCAGAGGAGTCCGATCGCCCCGACGGGAGCTGCGATCACGAGGCCGATGACGAGTCCCCGGCCAAGGTACGAAGGATCCATGCCACTTCTTCTCCGCGTGGGTCACCCCGGAATCGCTCAGGATCTCCGGGGCACAAAAAACCGCCGACCATTGCGGGTCTGGCGGGTCGCCATGCGCCGGGATGCTGCGAGCGCGGCTAGCCAGACCCCATGGTTTGCTGGCCTTGGACTCGTCGCTTCGCGTGGGCTTTCCCGGGACCAGTTCGTGCCAGATGCATCATGAAACGCCTCGCGATCGCCCGTCCTCGGGGTCGTCGACGTCAGAGCCGACTACCAAGACTGTCAACTCGGAGCGTACTACGGGAATCAGTGGTCGTGATGGTCAACTCGGCCCCGAACGGGGGGGCTACGCGGTCACGGGACGACCCGAGGATCGCATCTCGCGTTGGGGGCAGTGCGCATCTCCGCGGTCGACGTCACCGTGGCGCGCATGGGAGATCTCCGGCATGACATACGGGCTCAATGTCGGTCCGGCATCGCGCCGCGGCGGTGCCAGGAGGCCGGCAGGAGGCGGACGGACCACCACGGGGTGCGGGCATCCGGCGCATCGCACGGTGCTTGACACCCGGGGGGGGCGTGGATATGGTTGGTCTTAAGGAAGACGAGATCACTCCCCCGCGACCTTTCACACCTTGGGCCAACCGCGGAGATCATCACTACGAGGCGCGACCACCGGTCGGGCCGGGGAACACTATGCCTACGAACGACCTGGCGACCGACAATATCACCACGATCGCCCCGGATGGCGCCATCGCCGCTCCGGCCAAGACCACGACGACTCGGAAGTCTGCGACGAGCCGGAAGTCCGCGACGGCGAAGGCCGCCACCGGCACGACCACCCCCAAGCCTGCGGCGACCCGAAAGTCGTCGACTAGGGCTAAGTCGACCACTGCCGCGAAGTCGACCACCGCGACCCGGAAGACCACGACCTCGGCCATGCCATCCGCTGGCCGTGGCAAGCTCGTGATCGTCGAGTCACCGGCCAAAGCCAAGACGATCGCCCGCTACTTGGGGCGGGGTTACACGGTCAAGGCGTCGATGGGGCACATCCGCGACCTCCCGAAGAGCACGCTCGGGGTGGAGGTCGACGGCGACTTCACGCCGAAGTACCTGGTGCCGCGCGACAAGGCCAAAGTGGTCAAGGAGCTCAAGGCCAGCGTCCAGGGGGCCAGGGAGATCTACCTCGCCACCGATCCGGACAGGGAGGGTGAGGCGATCGCTTGGCACCTGGTGCAGGCCACCGAGGCCGAGGGCAAGCCGATCCACCGGGTAGTGTTCCACGAGATCACGCCCGAGGCCGTGACCGACGCGATGGAGCACCCCCGCGAGATCGATATGCAGCTCGTCGATGCCCAGCAGGCGCGAAGGGTGCTGGACCGGCTGGTCGGCTACGGCGTCAGCCCGCTGCTGTGGAAGAAGGTCAAGCGCGGCCTCTCGGCGGGCCGGGTCCAGACGGCGGCCCTGCGGATCGTGGTCGAGCGGGAGCGAGAAGTCCAGGACTTCATCCCGGTCGAGTACTGGTCGCTGGATGCCGAACTCGCGAAGCGGGGCGTGGTGGCAGGAAAGGCCAACCAGTTGCGGGCCTCGCTCTCGAAGATCGAGGGTAAGAAGGCCGAGCTGAAGACGGAGGAGGAGACCAACGCGGTCCTCGCAGGTCTGGAGGGTGCTGCGTACCGGGTCGGCACCGTCACCCGTCGGGAGACGCGACGGCGGCCCTCGGCCCCATTTACGACCAGCACCCTGCAGCAGGAGGCCTCCCGCAAGCTGGGCTACGCCCCGAAGCGGACGATGCAGTTGGCCCAGAATCTCTACGAGGGCGTCGAGCTGGGAGCGGATGGGA
>CADCWH010000175.1 GCA_902806395.1 uncultured Thermomicrobiales bacterium
CCGCCCGCGACCCGCGGATCCTCAACAGTCGTCGCGCGGGACACTGCCTGGCAGAGGTGAGTGACACCCGTTGCCCTCCAGAGTGGCGCCAAGGTTCGGCCGATGCCGTCGACCGTTCCTCGTGACATGTTGATCGACCAACCTAGGAACCCCAAGCCCTGACGGTGACCGGTGGCTCCTCGCTCGTGGCCTGCACCCCGACGGCAAGCACGACGAACGCTGTGATGAATCACCCACGGCGTAGGGATGCAGGATAAGTCCGAGTGCTCGATTCCTGTCCCAAAGACCGGGGCATGGTCGGTCCAAAGGAGCGTCATCACGGCGGGATAATGGGTACGGCCACGGGAGTTAGGGGGAATAGTGGGCAATCATGGCCGTGCGACGGGCACATTGGTCCGTAGCGATGATGCGGTTTACTCTTGTCCCGTTGCGCGACTCTTTCCGAGGCACTCGCCATCGCCCCCGGCCGTCCCCACGGCGCGGGGCGTCTTTTATGTCCGTGCAGTGTGCTGAGATCGGTGGCGTATGGGTGACACCGGTTCACGGCAGTCGGCCCACCGGATCCCCTCGGCATCGTCTGCGGTGAGGCAAACCACAATTGGCCCGCAAGAAGCATTTTGACCGGAACTTCTCGATCTTTTGGGCGGGCCAGGCGTTCTCCGTCATCGGCGACGCCTTCGTCCTGGTCGCCGTGCCTCTCCTGGTCTTGGAGGCGACTGGGTCGGTGGCGATGATGGGCCTGGTCACGGCGGCCAACGGCTTGGGGTCCCTGCTCTCCGGTGTCTTCACCGGTGCCATCGTCGACCGGGTCGACCGCCGCCGCCTGATGATCTGGTGCGACGTCGGACGGTTCGCCCTCTATGGGGTAGTGCCGTTCGCCTGGCGGCTGCTGGGACCTCACGTTGCCCTGATCTATGGCATCACGATTGCCGGCGCTGCCCTGGCGATGCTGTTCGGCGTCGCCTACATCACCGCCGTGCCTAACCTGGTCTAGCGTGACCAGCTCACTGCCGCCAACGGCCGACTCCACGCCACCTTCGCCGCCGGCTTCGTCCTCGGTCCGATGCTGGCCGGGCTGGTCAGCGGCCGGTACGGCGCCGATGTCGCAGTCGGGCTGAACGGCCTGACCTTCGCCGCCTCGGCTCTCTCGCTGTCCCAGATCACCCTGCGCCGAGCCTCCGCCGTCCGGGCGGGGGGTGGCGGTCCGGGCGCCGGGGGCGGCTCGGCCGGACCGCGAGGCCGGTGGGCCATCTTCGACGGCCTGGTGGTCGGGATGCGGTTCCTCTTCGGTGATCCGCTCTTCCGGGCCCTGACCATCCTGCTGGGGGTGATGGCCTTCCTGACCCTGGGTGTGCTGGACCTGTTCATCTTCCATCTCAAGGAGAACTTGGGGCAGTCCGACCGGGCGGTCGGGATCGTCTTCGGCATCGCCAGCCTTGGTTCGATGGCCAGCGGCGTCCTGGCTACCCTGCTGCGCCGGCGACTCGGCTTCGGGACGCGGGTCATCGGCGGTTCGCTGCTCCAGGGCCTTTCGATGGCGGCGATCGGCATCGCCCCCACCGTCTGGCTGATCGCCGTCTTCGCCGTGGTCTACACCTTCTGCGAGAGCGTCCGGAGCATCGCCACCATGTCGATGCGGCAGGAGGTCACCCCGGACCACCTCCTCGGCCGGGTCACGGCGGCGTTCTGGATCATGTTCAGCGTGCCCGGGCCGGTCGGGGCCGCGATCATCACCTTTGGGGCAGAGTGGGCCGGGGTCCGCGTCGCCCTGGTGGCCGCCGCCGCCGTGGCTATCGGCGCCAGTGTGTTCGCCCTGCGCGGCCCCGCCGCCGCCGCCCGGCCCGAGGCCGCCGTGACCGAGCGACTCGCCCGCATCCACGGCGATCCCGCCTAGCGCCGGTCGGTCCCCGGTCCCCCCGACCGCCGGTCGGGCCGGAGTCCGAATGATGCCCGACCGACGGTCGGCGTGAGGAATCAGCGGGCTCATGGCACGATCGCCGTTGCGGGGATGTCCTCACTGCGCCGGAACGCTGACCGAAGTGGCGATCCCCGGCACCGGCGAGGCCCGCCGCTCAAGATTTTGCGCCATACTGCCGGGCGTGCGACGCTTGGCACCTGCCATGCGTCGCCTGGATACCGGGGATCACCCCCCGGGTGGGGTCCAGAACGGCACCGAGCCGCCGGGTGGGTGGTCGCCCCGGCACGAGTGATGATCGCTCGCCACGCGGGCGGGCGCCGTCCCACGACGTGGGGAGAGGAATGACCATGGCTCAGGAAACTCAGACGCAGGAAGCCTATTGTGTCAAGTGTCGCGAGAAGCGCGAGATCCAGAATCCTGAAGACGTCACGATGAAGAATGGTCGAAACGCGGTCCAGGGGACCTGCGGTGTCTGCGGGACCAAGTTGTTCCGGATGGTCGGCAAGAAGAAGGACTAGCGGCCGAGGTCGTATGGTCTGGGGTGAAAGGGGCCGGGCGTCTCACCGAGATGCCCGGCCCCTTCGTGGTCTGTACCGGCGACGCCGACCACGCGCGAAACACCCTCCGTCGCCGCATCCCCTTGGCCAATCACCACGACCTCGACGCCCACATCGACGAATGCCTGATGATGGCGTCGCAACTACGTGGCCTGCTCCCGGCAGAGCATTCGGCCAAACTGGCGCACGAAGACCATCACCGTGGCCCGGTGCGCCGTCTCCGAGCGTTCTCGCAGAGACCGCCTCCCGCCGTCCGCCCCGACTACCGTCGCATCCGGCGCCGCGCCACCCAAAACCGGGCTGATCGTGCCCCGTCGTCCCGCCATGGTCCATCCCCCGTCTTGCCCCGCGGGCCCCGACATCCGGCGAGGCACCCCGACACGGGCGAGCCTACCCCGTGCCCGGTGGACCAGTCGCGCGGCGCACAAGGGAAAGCCGATCCCCAGACCAGTGCCCAGGCCCTCCTGCCTGGCCGTTCAATCGGGTCGCGACGCCCAATTGGCCCTCTCCCGTGACGCCTGGGCAAGCACCTTGCGGCCCAGGTCTCACCGACCATGGCCCGGCCGGGGAGAAGCCTCGCTGGCCAACGCATTGGCATGGAGACAGCCATGAGTGACCAAACGTCTGACCAGGGCACCACGCCGTTCGTGATCCTCGTCCCGACCGATGGTTCGGCCATCTCGAATCGGGCGCTCCTCCACGCCTTGACCCTGGCGAGCACCGGCACGGATGTCACCCTGTTACGCGTCATCGAACAGGCCGAGCCCATCCGGGACCTGTGGGGCCACGTTGAGGAGACGGGCGACGAGCGGACCCGGGCCCTGTTGGCGCGCGCCAAGCATGATCTCGACGCCCTGCGCGATGCCACCCCGCACCCATCAGGCGTCACCATCACCGACCTCGTCCGGGCGGGTGACCCGACCGAGCAGATTGGCCAGGTCGCCACCGAAATGGGGGCCGACATCGTCGTGATGGGCAGTCACGGTCGCGGTGCCGCCGGTCGGGCCACGTTCGGCAGCGTGGCTGACGCGGTCAGTCGCTCGCCCGGGCCGCCCCTGATGGTGGTCCGCACCGGTCAGGACGACGCAACCCACATTGTCCCTGGACCGGTCCGCCGCCTGGTCGTCCCCCTCGACGGTTCGGAGGTCAGCCGGCGCGCGCTGCCGGTCGCCGTGGCGATGGCCCGGCGTCTTGGGGTGCCGGTCGCCCTGCTGATGGCGGTCGAGCAGCCCCGGGTCGGGACCCCGGCCTTCGGGGTGGAATCATTTTCCGCGATGGGGATGACGGGCCTCGGAGAGCAGATGACGGACTCCGCTCGGGATGTCTTGGCCGCCGCCCGGGACGACGTCATCACCGCCGGGATCACCCCGGAGCAGGTGACGACGGAGGTGATCAGTGGCTCTCCCGCCGCCGTGATCGAGGCCGCCACCGGCGCCGGCGACATCATCGTGATGGCTAGCCGGGGCACCGGCGGCGTCGAACGACTCCTCCTTGGCAGCGTTGCCGAACGCCTGACTCGCCACGCCCGCTGCCCGGTCGTCCTGGTCCGCGAACCGGCCGACTGACCAGGTTAGGGGGCCGGGGAGGAGGCGTGAGCCGGTGGGGTGCCCGTGGCGATGCCCCGCCGCTTTGGGCGTCCCCCGTTCCTGCGTTTTGTGCTCTCGCTGCCGTCTGCCCTTCGCTGGTTTATGAGAGTCCCCCTATCGACATCGTCACGACGTACCGAGCATGTGCAATGTCGATGTGGCGACCTTGCAGACCACCGTGTAGGCCGGATCGTAGACATTGGCGATGTCGTACTCGACGCATTGCCCCAGCAGCGTACTGGCGGCCAGGATATCCAGTCCGTACCGCGTGCCTAACCAACGGACCATCTCGGTCGTGGCATGCTGGAGCGCCTGGTCGAGTGGCCGGGCGTTACCGACCGTGAAGATCTCCGCCTCGTTTTCGCCCCGTGGCCAGTCGATCCGCTCGCCCTTGCGCACGTCGACCGTGAAGTGGACATCCAGCGAGGTTTCGATCCCGGTCCCGACGATCTCACCGTCCCCCTGCGTGGCGTGGCCATCACCGAGGAAGAAGAGCGCGCCGGGCTCGAAGACGGGGAAATAGACCGTCACGCCCTCCCGGAACCCACGGTAGTCCATGTTGCCGCCATGCTGGGCCGAGGTCATCGTCGAGATGGCCTCACCGCCACGCGCGGCGACACCGAAGCAGCCGAGCATCGGGTCGAGCGGGACCCGGAAATTCTCCAATCCGGGAATCGGCACCATGGGTGCCGCGCTCCAGGCATCGATGTCGATGTGCCAGTCGAACCGCGGGAGGTCCGGCAACTCTCGGACGAACTCGGGGTCGACGACGTTCGGCGCGAGCAGCGCATTCGTGAACCCGCTGTCACGGTTCGGCCGCAACCGCTCGATCGTGACGACGAGCGTGTCACCCGGTTCGGCCCCGTCGATGAAGAACGGTCCAGTCTGTGGGTTTGGTGTCCCGGCCACCTTCTGCCGTTGAGCGTCATGGCCGACCGCGTCCACGGTGGTGGTGACCACCGTGTCACCTGGCGCGATGTGCAACACCGGCGGATGCCCGCCCATCGTCGTGAAATAGTGGTCCGGATGGAACGTGTGGGTGGCCATGGGCGGCTCCTTCTCATGGACTGATTGTCCGGCGCCGGAGGTCGTGATCTCGTTACCCGGTAGCGTATCAGCCCCCGCCGGGGTGCCGACGCCTTCCGGGCGACGCCCATCCCCCACGAGCTGCTGCGCCACACGCCTGCGTTGGTCATCGACCGGAGCCGACAGCGTTCTCTCCGGACTAGGCGACTCGGGTGGCGGCATGGTGACCGCATCTGGCGGGTCGGATTAACACCCCGGTTCCTCCTCGGGGTCGCTTCCGACCGGGCGGCGGCAAGACGCGTGAAGCGACGTTTGGCACACGCATTGCATTTTCCGAGGTCAGACCGGCGGCGTGCGGGGCCCGACCCCATGCCGAGAGGGACTGTTGCGACGTGACCGGTGCCCGCCTGGTGCGAGCCCGCCGTCGAAGGGAGGATCCGATGCGACTCAAGCCGGTCGGCGAGCAGGTAGCGGTAGTCCTCGGTGCCTCGAGCGGGATCGGGCGGGAGACCGCGCTGCGGTTCGCTCAGCAGGGGGCAAAGGTTGTCGTCGCCGCGCGAGGCGAGCCCGGGCTCACCTCACTCGCCGCCGAGATTACCGCGCACGGCGGCGAGGCCGCCTACGCCGTATGTGACGTCACGGACTTCGCGCAGGTCGAGGGCGTGGCCGAGGTGGCCGTGCGGACCTTCGGCCGCATCGACACGTGGGTCAACGTCGCCGCTGTGGGGGTGGTCGCCCGCTTTGAAGACACGTCGCCGGAGGAGTTCCGGCGCGTGATGGAGGTCACCTTCATGGGGCAGGTCCACGGCGCGAAGGCGGCCCTCCCGCACCTGCGCCGGGGCGGTGCCCTGATCTCCATCGCGTCGGTCGAGAGCATCGCCGCACTGCCGCTGCATTCGGCGTACGCCGCCGCAAAGCACGCGGTCGAGGGCATGATCGACGCGCTCCGGCGGGAACTGCTCGCGGACTGGGTGCCGATCTCGGTCACGAGCGTGAAGCCAGCCACGATCAACACTCCCTTCTTCACCAACGCCCGTAACAAGATGGAGGTGAAGTCTCAGGGCATCCCACCGTTCTACCAACCGAGTGTCGTGGCGGACTGCGTACTCTACGCCGCCGAGCATCCAGTGCGCGACGTGTTCGCCGGCGGCGCCGGCAAGCTGATGGCGCTGAACCAGATGTTCACCCCAGGTCTCCTCGACGCCGTGCTGGGACGGGTCGGTATCCCCCTCCAGCGCAGGGACGAGCCGGAGCCCGGCGGGGAGGGCAACCTGTACGCGCCGAACGCGGGTGAGAACCGCGTCGAGGGTGACTTCAGCGAGAAGGCCGTGCGCTTCAGCCCCTACACCTGGGTGGTGACGCACCCCAAGGCAAGGGTGGGCATTTCCGGGGGCGTGCTGGCCGCGACCGGCGCCCTGCTCGCGCGGGGTCACGACGGGACGTCCGGCCGACGCGCCAAGACGAGATGACGGACGGCCCGCACAGCGATGTCCCGATCGTCAGGTGAACCTACGCGGGCGAAGCGGTTGGGCGTGTCGCGGCGCTCGCCTCCCGTGTCGTCATCTATCGCATCGCGCTGGGCCGTTTCCCGCCTGCGCCACGTCGCAGCCCCTTCCGGCTCGCTTCGTGATGCTCGGCACGGAGTGACGAGCGTCCGCGTTCCCTCAACGTGGACCGTGCCGAGCCGGGCCGCATCACTGACGTGCTATGTAGTTATCGAGCGATGGACTACGGCCACATGGCAGGGCGCACTGCCAAGAACCAGATGCGCCCACCACGCCTGAACGGCGAGCGACCGCTCGCCGCTGGTGACCGACTGTGGACGGGGATGCCGTGGTCCGCGCCCGGACGCGACCGTTCAAACCACACCCGATCGCCGTTCTCGAGGTCCGAGGTGGTGTGCTCTTGGGGTCAGCGAACGTGGTGGCAGAGACGAAGGCACGATGGGCCGGTACCGGTGGGGCCAGACCTCAGCTCGTCCCGAACAACCGGTCCCCCGCGTCGCCCAGTCCCGGCCGGATGAAACGGCGCTCGTCGAGTTCGCGTTCCAGCGAGGCGACGTAGAGTTGGACGTCCGGGTGGTCCTGCTCCATTCGCGCCACGCCCTCGGGGGC
>CADCWH010000176.1 GCA_902806395.1 uncultured Thermomicrobiales bacterium
CCCCGATCGCGTCGAGACCGTCATCTCCAACGCCCGTCGCCACGCCGAGGGCTGGGCGGCCGACCCCGGGCTGGTGGAAGACCTCTACCGGGTGATGCTCCCCGTCTTCATCGCCCACGAGCACGATGCCCAGCGGGCCACGACGTCCCCCTATCCCGGCGACGAGGATGGCGATGGGCCGGTGTCCGGGATGACCGTCGCCCCGACGGGTGAAGTGGCCGACGACGGGGGGATCGATCAACGTCTCCCGTGAACGATCCGGCCCGCTTGACTCTCCCTCAGACGCGATGCCGGGCGGGGACGAGGAGCGTGTCGCCGGGCTCCGCAACGCGTGACACACCGGCCGGGGGTACCCTGTCCCGGCGGTTGAGAACCACCCTGGAACGCCTGTCCCTGCTCCCTCGCGGTCAGGCGCGACCGGACGTTCCGGTCGCTTCCTGCTCGGCGCCGGCCTTCGCATTCATGGCACCGTGCGCCTGGGCCCGCAACTGACCACAGGCCGCCGCGATCTCGACGCCGCGAGAGTAGCGGACGGTGGTGGCGATCCCTCCCGCCGAGAGGATCGCGGCGAAGCGGTCGATCCCCGCCTGGCTGGGCCGCTCATAGGGGAGCAGGTCCACCGGGTTGAGCGGGATCAGGTTGACGTGGCAGGGAATGTCCCGTGCCCGCAGCACCTCCGCCAGTTCCCGAGCCACGTCGTCGCCATCGTTGATCCCGGCCATCAGGGCGTACTCGAACGACACGCGCCGTCCCGTCGTCCGGGCGTACCGCTCGCAGGCATCGAGCAGGTCCGCCACCGGGTAGCGCCGGTTCAGGGGCACGAGCCGGTCCCGCAGCTCGTCGTTCGGGGCATGGAGCGAGACGGCCAGGTTGATCGGCAGCGGCTGCTCGGCCAAGGCATCGATCTTCGGCACCACGCCCGAGGTCGAAATCGTGATCCGGCGGGCACCGAAGCCCATCCCGGCCGGGTCGTGCAGGATGCCGATGAACCGCATCGTCGCATCGTAGGCCTGCAGCGGTTCGCCCATCCCCATCATCACCAGGTTGGTCAGCGATCGGCCCCGCGCCTTCGCCTGTCGCGCCGCCCCCACGACCTGGGCCATCATCTCGCCCGCCGAGAGGTTCCGCGTCAGCCCTCCCAACCCGGTGGCGCAGAAGGCGCACCCGACCGCGCAGCCGACCTGGCACGAGACACAGACCGTGGCCCGGTCCGGGTAGAGCATCAGCACCGTCTCGACGAACTCGCCGTCGAAGGTCCGATAGAGCGTCTTGATCGTCTCGCCGTCGTCGGTCTCCAGGTCTCTTACCGCCGTCAGGGTCGAGATGGGCAGCTCCGCCGTCAATTCGGCCCGCAACGCTTTCGGGAGCGGCGTCATGACCCCGTAGTCCTCGGCCAGGTGACCGTAGGCCCATTCATAGAGCTGTCGGGCCCGGTAGGGTGCGTGCCCCCGCTGCCCCAACCCGGTGACCAGTTCGTCCAGCGTCAAGTCGTAGAGGGAGACTGGCCGCTCAGCCCGCGGCATCGGCCGTGACCGTCGCGGGGCCATTGCCACCGCCTGGCGCGGCGTGTCCAGCGGCTGGGTCGGAGACGAAGTAGGGGCGGGGAGGAGATTGACCATAACGTACATTCTACCATCCTGGCCCGGCCCTCCTCGGCACGGGAGGCGGCCATCCTGGTCTGGTGCGCACCCGATAAACCGGCGGGACCGCGCGTGGGGTGCCGCCCGTTGAACCGGCGCGCTGGTATTGTGCGGAGCCCGGCGGGCGACCGGCGGGACGTGCGCGCCACGCCATCGGGTGCCATTGGCACGTGGTATGCACTAGGGGTCCCAGACACCCGGCTCGTGGCCGGGGCCGCCGCGGCTTTGGCCGCTCGAACCGTACGGAAGGGACATATTCCATGGCTAGCAACAAAGCCC
The DNA here is from genome assembly GCA_902806395.1 of uncultured Thermomicrobiales bacterium. The sequence continues at coordinate 1,920 of CADCWH010000176.1, forward strand.
AGACCACCCAGAATGAGGCCCTGCGCCTCACCGAGACGATCCCCGAAGAAGTGTGGTACTGGGCCGCAATCGGATCGATCCTCCTGTCCGCGGGGATGAAGATCTCCGGCCGTGACAACGCGGCCATCTTCGTCGGCCAGTGGCCGCCGACCTTCCTGCTCTTCGGCCTCTTTGGCCGGCTGCTCCACCCGAGCAAGTAGCGGGTCCTACTTGTCTCTCGGCCCATCTCGTCGACGGCGCCGCTACCCGAATGGGTAGCGGCGCCGTCACGTTTGCTCCATCCCGGGTTGCTTTGCCGCCTCGCGGCCGGCGTCCGATATCCTCAGGTCAGGAAAGTCTCGGTGCAGACCTCCAGGACGCCTGGTTCCGACACACCCGGCCCGGACGCGCGGTCCTAGAGTTCGAATCGCTCTCGCAGATCGGCCAGATTGGCGAGGGCCTGCCTGTGGCGGACCTGATTCTCGGGATCGTTCAACCAGCGAGAGATACCTGACGGATGGGGCAGGACGACCGCGGGGTACGTCATCCCCGATCGCGTGATCGTGTGCTCTGGCCCGACGAGATCGGTGAGCGGCTTGCGCCCGACCAAATCCGTCGCCGCCAGGCGCCCCAGCACCAGAACCACCCGGGGTCGGACCAGCGCAAACTCCCGGTCCAGGTACGGCCGGCAGAGGGCG
>CADCWH010000177.1 GCA_902806395.1 uncultured Thermomicrobiales bacterium
CGTCGGGTGGGAGTTCCAGGTCCCCGTGCCGGGGCAGCGCCGCGCCTCGCCGACCCCCGCGACGTCGTGCTGACGGAAGGCCATCGCGGGGGAAGATACCTTGAGGCCAGCCCGGGCGTGGTGGAGGGTACGAGGTGGAGATTAGGATGGGCTGAATGACGACGTTGATGAGTGCCACGCCGGCATTACCGGTTCGCGATGTGCCGAGCGCGGTCACGTTCTACTGCGAGAAGCTCGGGTTCTCGGCGGTCCATGTCGACGGCGGGTTCGCGGTGCTGCGGCGGGATGGGGTCGAGATCAACCTCTGGGAGGCCAACTCGCCCACGACACCGGGCGCGGAGCCGCATCTGGCGGGGAGCGGGTCGTGCCGGGTCCGCGTGACAGGTCTACGGGATCTCTACGCCGAACTCCAGGGGACGGGCGTCATTCACCCGAACGGCTCGCTCTCGAGCCAGTGGTGGGGTGTCGACGATTTCGCGACGCTCGACCTCGATGGCAACCTGATCGGGTTCTACGAGCCAACCGCTGCACCCGCTAACGACAGCCAGCCCGGCCACAACGCCCCGAGACAATAACCGCGAGGCGTTCCGAGGCCCTGCGACGCGCCGAGGTGGCCAGATGGCACGGACTCGAGGTACGGGGGTATCGCCCGTTGTGGGGCGCTCAGGCCACGAGCTGGGGTATCCTGGCGATGGATGAAGTCGGCGAGGGCACCGCAACGGGTAACGTATTGTGGACAATCACAATAATCTGACGAAACGGAAGCGGTGGTCACCGGATGGCGTAGCCGCTTCTGGTCATTCCGGGGTTCCGGGGGCGTCGAACCGGTCGGCGTCACCCCCCAAACGAACCCACATCGCATCGATCGCATGGCGGGAGGCACCCCATGGCACGCACCAGCACATATCTCCACTTCGGCGGCACCACCGAGGCCGCGTTCGCGTTCTACAAGGCCGCGTTCGGCACCGAGTTCGCCGGCCCGATCGAGCGGATGGGCGACCTCCCGGCCCAGCCGGGTCAGCCCGAGCTGAGCGCCGAGGAGAAAAACCAGGTCATGAGCGTCAAGCTCCCGATCACCGGCGGGCACCTGTTGGTGGGCAACGACGCCCCCGCCTGGATGGGCACCCTCGTCCACGGCAACGCCATGGACATCGGCGTCGAGCTCGACACCCACGCCGAGGCCGACCGCATCTTCGCCGCCCTCTCCGAAGGCGCCAACGTCGAATATCCCTTCCAAGAAATGTCCGACGGCAACTACTTCGGCTCACTGGTCGACAAGTTCGGCACCCAATGGCTGGTCAGTTGCCCCGGCCCATCCTAGCTTCCTATCTACGCCCGCCTCTCGACCAGCGCGGCCCCCGGTTCCCGGCGTTTTGATCGGATGATTTGGCCCGCCGCCCACGTCCTCGTGCCGGAGGCACTAAGCCAATGGTGCCGCCGAAGGCGTTAGCCGCTGCCTGCCCGACGGCGCGGACGTCGGTCGAGACCGACGTGATGACGAACGTGAGCAGGAACGTCAGAACGGCTTCGAGCAGCAACGACCGCCGCGCTGCTCGACGCCGGTTGGTACGTCTTTGCTGACCGGACGCTGGGTCGCAAGCGGCTGAAGCCGGGCGACCGCATCTGCTTCTATGAGTCGGACGTCGGCGTCGTGGCCGACGCAGACGTCGCAATCCCGCCCGAACGGAAGCCGCCTGTGGAGAAGGGAGTCGGCAAGAATCTCGACAAGTTCCCCTGGTCCGGCAGACATGCCTCCACCCCCCCTTGCTTCGCCCCGATCCCATCGCGACGTTTGGGTACCCCGCCCTGCGACGTCCGACCGTCGGCCTCCAGGGAGCTGCGCCGGTGCGATCCGAGGCCCGCCCGTGGCGAAGTTCCCGCGTGCTCAGGGCCCTTGCTCAGGTGGACCTGGAACAGGCGGGGATCGGCGCGGAGTTGCCCGGCGACGCGGCGGCGGCGGCGTCCCCGACACCAGGCCCATTCTCGCCCGGGCGCTGTTCGCCTCGCGTCCGGGTCTTGAGGCCATCTCGAGCCGCTCGTCCGTCGTGACGACTCGCCTCCCGCATCTTGGCCGAGTGCGTCCGGCAGCGCAAGGCGCGATGAGGTTGGGGGGCATCGGCCGGACCCAGCGGCGAGCGAGCGAGGGTGCACAATCCGACGCCCCTATAACCTATCCCCCGGCCGCATTGAGTGGGTAGGCGTCCTGTTCCTATACTGGGTCGTGTCCTGATCTCGATAACGGCGACACCGATTGCCCCGGACGGTCCATGGTCGCAGAGTTGACCCGGCGTCCACGGGTGTTTCCGTCACACGACACTACGTCCCATCTCCGCCACCGGCCCACGTGGCGACCCGTGTGGGCGCTCACGCCGCGCCGGGGCAGATGTCCCGACCGGCATCGGATGGGGAGGTAGACCGGGACACCGATCGATCATCGGCGAATGTCACCATGGGGGATGTCGCGATGGACGGGTTCTCGGGAGTTCTCGACCTGTTGACCGACCCGACCGTGGCCTACCTCTTGGTCAGCCTCGGTGCGATCGGGCTGTTTTTGGAATTGGCCGTGCCGGGGGCGAGTGTCCCCGGGGTCGCGGGGACCGTCGCCCTGGCGCTCGGCCTGATCGGCCTCGCCCGGCTCTCGGCCGACTGGACGGGGCTGCTCCTCATGGGTTTGGGCATCGGTCTGATGGCCGCTGACGTGTTCCTGCCGTCCCTCGGCCTGCTGACGCTCGGCGGGCTGGCCAGCTTCATCGCCGGGTCATCCCGCCTGTTCGCGGACGCCCCAACGGGCGAGCGGGTCGAACCGACCGTGACATGGACCATCGCTGGGTGCCTGGCGGCCCTGTTCCTGTTCGTCGGCGGTGCGGTCCTACGCGGCCTGCGACGCCGTGCCGCGACCGGGCAAGAAGGCCTCGTCGGGACGACCGGAGTCGTCCGCCGCACCTTGGAGCCCGAAGGGATGGTGTTTCTCGACGGCGCGCTGTGGCGAGCACGGTCTACCGCCGGGCCGCTCCCCGTCGGATCCACGGTCACCGTCCGGGCCATCGACGGCCTGACCCTGGACGTGGCGCCGGTCGCCGGTCCGGCACGGCCCGCGCCCGATGCGTCCCCCGCCACGATCGCGTCTCCCCCCGCCTGAGCGTCCCCGCCTCTCGGCGCGTTGCCCGGTCGGGCGCGGCCGCCCCATCAGCGCCACCCGCGGGTATCCCGCTGACCCGACCTTTCCCTGATAATGGGGACACGGCACGACAGCACCTCGGCGACGCGGGGTGCCGGTGCCGACGATCGAGAGGAGTGTTCCCCGTGGAAACCAGCATCGTCGCACTGATCGTGGTCTTCGCCTTCGTGCTGATCGTGTTGTCCTCCGCCGTCAAGGTGGTCCAGGAATACGAGCGGGGCGTGGTGTTCCGCCTCGGCCGACTGACCGGACCGCGCGGCCCAGGCCTGATCCTGCTGATCCCCTTCATCGAGACGATGCGCAAGGTGGACCTGCGGACCGTGACGATGGACATCCCGGCCCAGGAGGTGATCACCCGCGACAACGTCACCATCCGGGTGAACGCGGTCGCCTACTTTCAAGTCCTCGACCCCAACGCGGCGACGGTGAAGGTGGCCGACTACGTCCGGGCCACCTCCCAAATCGCCCAGACCACGCTGCGCAGCGTCCTCGGCCAATCGGAGTTGGACGACCTGCTCTCGCAGCGGGAGATGATCAACCTGGAGCTGCAGCGGATCATCGACCAGCAGACCGAGCCCTGGGGAATCAAGGTCAGCATCGTCGAGGTCAAGGACGTCGAACTGCCGCCGACCATGCAGCGGGCGATGGCCCGCCAGGCCGAGGCCGAGCGGGAGAAGCGGGCCAAGATCATCCACGCCCAGGGCGAGTTCCAGGCCAGTGAGCAACTCTCCAAGGCAGCAAAGGTCATCAATGAGGAGCCGGTCGCGATCCAGCTCCGCTACCTCCAGACGCTGACCGAGATCGGCAACGAACAGAACACCATCGTCGTGTTCCCGCTCCCGGTAGACCTGCTCTCGGCCTTCATGCGCAACGCCTCCGGCGGCGACCGGCCTGCGCCGTCCCGGCCGGCACCCGCCGCGACAGTCTCCCTCGAACCGGACGGCATGCCGCCCTCGGTCCCCGGATCGAACGGAGTGGAGACCGGTGATTCCGAAACCGCCGTCCCGACCCGCCAGGTCGCCCCGATCGACCTGGGTTGACACCGGGCCGGGTGGTCACGCATCGGATCATCGGGAGCCCCGACCCCAGGACATTTCCACCGCGCCGAGATATCGCCTCTCACACGTGAACCGAAGGAGTACCGCCCGATGGTCGTCGCCCGCTTCTCGTACTCGTTCAAGCCCGTTGATCGTGACCGCGCCTTGGCCCTATTGGGCCAGGAGGTGACCGCCGCCCGGGAGCAGGGGATGGAGGCGCGCCTGCTCGTCCCCCTGACCCGCGCCCCGGGCGGGGCGTCCCTACACTACGAGGTGACGCTGGAGAGCCTGGACCGCTTCGAGACATTCCGCGAGCAAGGGGTGGGTGGCCAGGCGGGAACCCGCACGTGGATGCGTGAGCTGAGCGACCTCTTGCTGGAGCCCCCGGCGGTGGAATTGCTTCGAGTGGCGGAACCGACCGGGGCGCCCACCTCCTGATGTCGGGCCCGTCCGTCCTCAGGAGGCGTACGTCTGCAGGGCCTCCAGTTGGTGGAGGATGACGCGGTCACCATCGATGGTCAGCAGGCCC
>CADCWH010000178.1 GCA_902806395.1 uncultured Thermomicrobiales bacterium
CGGACGGGATGCGGGTCGCCTACTCCGGCAACGCGGCCCTGATCCTGGCCTCCCGGTCCAATGTATAGAGCTTCTTGACGGTCGTCATGTTCCGCGTCGTGACACGCCCCGTCATCTTCTCGATCGCGGTCATTGGGCCCTGGCCCTTAGCCATCGCGCCGCGGTCGAGCAGGGCATAGACCTCGCGGCCCGCGATGATCACGTCTGGCCCAGCCAGCGTGGCGATGGACGAGTCTGCCGGTTCCGCGAGGAAGGTGACGTAGACGTGTTCGTGGGGCTCCGGGTGGCCAGGGAAGGGGTCGCGGCCGGCGATGGCGGCCAGGGACGGCGCGTCACGGGCGACCACGGCGATCGGGAAGCCGAAGCGGTCAGCCAGGGCCCGTTCCAGGCGATCCACCACGGTCGCTTCGTCGTCGACCGTGGACAGCACCACGTTGCCGCTGTTGATGTGGGTGCGGACATCCCCGTAGCCGAGCGACCGGACCGTCTCGGCCAAGTCGGTCATCGGAACCTTCCGGTTACCCCCGACGTTGATGCCCCGCAACAGGGCCACGTACCGCACGCTGGCCTCCCTCGCTCCGTCGGATCGGGCGACCGTAGACATCAGCCGGCCTGGCACACCCGCCGATCGATCGCTTGACAGCCCCCATGCCCGTTGGTAGCGTGGCCCCGGCGCGATGTGGTCGCGTCACTCTCAGCCGCCCCTCGCACGGTGCCCAGCCATGGGCCGGGACGGGGCAGGATACCCACTCGCCGCCGACGGCGAGAAGGAGTCGTGGATGACCGCACAACCCCCCGCCGGCGAACGCTATCACGCCTTCACGAGTCTCATGCGCGAGGTGTTGGACGGCACCGTCGATCGCCGTGACTTGCTGAAGCGGGCCGGGGCGGCCGGGCTCAGCGGCGCGGCAATCGCCAGCCTCCTCGTCGGCCACAGCCGGGTCGGCGCCCAGGGGACGCCCAGCGCCTTGTCTGGCCAGACCATCAACATGGCGATCCTGGGCATCGAGGGGTGGCCGCCGAGTGCCCTCGGCACCTCGCTCGCCACCGAGCTCTTCGCTCCCTATGCCCAGGAGACCTACGGCTACACCGTCAACTTCTCCTTTGAGGGGGCCCCCTTCGACCAGCTCTTCCAGCGAGCCGTCAACTCCCTCAGCACCGGCTCGGCGGAATACAACATCATCATCAGCGACAGCCAGTGGCTGGGTGCCCTGGCCGAGCCCGGCTATATCCTCCAGCTCAACGACATCATCGCCAGCACGCCCGAGCTGGCGGCGATCGAGTTCGAGCCGACGGCAGTGCAGGGGTACCAGACCTACCCGGACGGCTCCGACCAACTCTGGGGCCTGCCGCAGGAAGCGGACACCATCGCCCTCTTCGTCCGTCAAGACCTGATGACCGATGAGGCCAACCGGACCGAGTTCGAGACCACGGCCGGTTTCCCACTCCCCCAGACCTTCGAGGACTGGGAGCAGATCGACATTGACCAATTCGAGCAGATCGCCGCCTTCTTTACGGGTCGCCAGGAGGGCTTGTACGGCACGGCCCTCCAATGGTCGGTCGTCTACGACTTCATCTCCTGCTACTCCTACCCGTTCATGTTCTCCACCGGCGGCCAGATCATCGAGGGCGAGGTCGGGACCTACAAGGTGGAGGGCGTCCTCAACAGCGACGTCAACGCCGCCGGCCTGACCCGCTGCAAGAGCTTCCTCCAGTACGCGCCTCCGGGCGCGACCAACTTCGGCATCGCCGAGGAAGTCGACGCCTTCACCACCGGCCAGGTCGCGACCTGCTTCCAGTGGTCGGCGCTGGGTCCCCAGATGTTGAACCAGGCCGAGGGCGCCGACATGGGCACCCCGGCCGACCCGACCAAGCCGGTCTCCCCCGACGATGTGCTGATCGTGCCGCCACCCGGCTTCCGGGCCGCCGACGGCACCCTGACCCGCGTCTACACCCTCGGCGGTCAGCCGTGGGTGATCAACGCCAACAACGACGAGACCCAGCGCCAGGTGGCGATCGACTTCATGAAGTGGTGGTACCTGCCGGAGACGCAGTTGGAGTTCGCCCGTCGGGGCGGCAACCCGAGTGTCACGGCTGTGCTGGACGATCCCAGCTTCGAGGACATCCAACCGCACTTCCGGGCCTTCAAGTACATGCTCCGAGACAGTCGCTCGCGCGACTTCTGGCACGACCCCAACTACGCGGAGATGCTGCGGGCCCAGCAGGAGGCCTTCAGCGCCTACATGACCGACGTGGTCACCGACCCGATGGTGGCACTGACCTACGCCGCATGCGTCCAGCAGGGCATCCTCTACGACGCCGAGCGGACCGAGGTTGAACCGTCCGGAGCCTGCGACGACGTCAGTCTCGGCTAATACCCGGGCCGGTGCCCAGGAGGAAGGCACGCTGATTCAGTTGCCTTGGGGAGTGGACTCACCGGTCCCCTCCCCAGGCCGCCCCAATCAGGACCGAACGGGACATGGATCCGTCGCGGGGCACGGCCGGTGATGCGGAGATCGGAGAGACGGAGCCGGGGCGCCGCTGCCCTCGGTTCACTTGGAACATGGCGACCATCCTATCGATTCGTTAGGCTAGGGGTCGCAGCGAGCGGCGCCCCGCTAGACGAACGGGGCACGCGGAATCGCCGCCCGGACCGGGTCTAGAAGGTCCGCGACCGAGCCGGCCGATGTTCTGACGTCAATGTCCAGGGAGCCGGTCGGCGGCGAGAGCCGTCGTGCGGCCTATGCTTCTCCGGGGATACCGCATGGCCCAACTCGACGCGCCGATCGACCAGATCACCACCCGGGACCCGGCGGCGGCGCGGACGGGTCGCCGCTGGGTCCGGTCCCTGGACGATAGTCGAGCCTTCCCCATCCTGCTCTTGGTCCCGATCCTGATCTTCTTTGCCGTCTGGAACATCATCCCCCTGCTCTGGCTGATCGGTCTCAGCTTCTACCGGTACAAGCTCACCTCGTCGCGCGCTGCTCAGTACGTCGGGTTCGAGAACTTCCTCGATATCTTCCGCAGCACCACGATGTGGTCGACCATCGGGCGGACCCTGACATTCATGACCCTCAGCGTCGGGCTGGCGACCCTGTTCGGCGTCATCCTTGGCTTGTTATTTTGGAACAGCACCCGGATGCCCGGCCGTCGTTTGGCCCTGACCCTGCTCTTTACCCCGATGATCCTGCCGCCGATCGCGGTGGGGACCTTCTACCGACTGATCCTCGACCCAACGTTCGGCGTCGCCAACTACTACGTCGAACGGGTGACCGGCCGGACCTACAACTTCCTCGGCGACAAGGATCTCGCCTTCCCGGCCCTGGTCGCCGTCGATGTTTGGATGTGGACCCCGTTCATGCTGCTGATGACCCTGGCAGCCCTCGGCTCGGTTCCCAAAGCCGAGCTAGAGGCTGCCGAGGTTGACCGCCTGCCCTTGCTGCGGCTGCTGCAATACATCGTCTTGCCCCACGGCAAGTTCATCCTGATGCTCGGCATCCTGCTGCGGACCATCGACGCCTTCAAGACCACCGATTTGGCCCTGCTGCTCACCAACGGCGGACCTGGCCGGCAGACCGAGACCCTCGGTCTCTCGCTCTACCGGACCGGCTTCGAGGCCTTCCAGATGGGCGACGCCTCGGCGGTGGCGATCATCGCCCTGCTGGCCGCCATCTCCTTCACCTCGGTCTACCTCTATGTCTTGAATTATCGGGAAGCCCGCGCGAGCGTGGCTGATTCCGCGGGAGCGGGAACCGCATGAACTGGCGGCAACACATCTACCACCTGGTCCTGTGGGTCATCGCCCTGGCCTTCTTCGCCCCGGTCCTCTGGATCTTCCTGGCGGCGTTCAAGTCGGAGGGCCGCTTGTTGTCGTGGCCGCCCGCCTGGCTCCGATTCGACCCGACCCTCGCGAACCTGCGGCAGGTCTTCGATCGGCCGGAGTTCTGGGACTACCTCGTCAGCAGCTTCATCCTCTCGATCGGCTCGGTCGCGATCGCCCTGGTCATCGCCTTCCTGGCCGCCTACAGCTTCTCCCGCTACAAGCCGATGGGCACCAACTTCATCATGTTCCTGCTGCTCTCGGTCCGGATGGTGCCGGCGGCGGCGGTGGTCGTGCCCGTCTTCCTGATGTACACCGCCTTCGGCTGGTCGCGGTCGTTCGGCGGGATGCTGCTGTTCTACGTGATGTTCTGCATCCCCTTTTCGCTCTGGATCCTGAAGGGGTTCCTCGATGGCGTCTCGCCCCGTTACGACGAGACGGCGCTGGTGAACGGCGGCTCCCGGCTGCACGTCATGTTCCGGGTGGTGCTGCCGCAGGTGAAGCCGGGGCTGGTGGCGGCGGCGATCTTCAACCTGATCTTCGTCTGGAACGAGTTCCTGTTCAACTACGTCCTCGGCGGCTCCTCAGCGACGATGATCCCCGTCCTGCTGGCGGTCGGCACCAACCAGGGCGGCAGCACCGCCTGGGGCTTCATCGCCGCCCTCTCCCTGGTCTATACCCTGCCCCCGATCGTGGCGATCTTCTTCTTCCAGAAGTATCTCCTCGTCGGCATGACCTTCGGCACCGTCCGCGGCGAGGTCTGACGCTCCGATATTTCCCCGTTCCCCGTCCGAGAGGATGACCCGCCATGACGGCCCCCCAGCCGACCGACCAGATCGCTCGTCCACTCGAGATCGATCCCATTGCCCCGGGCAGGGCGCTGCCCTTCGCGGCCCGGGTCCAGGGCATCCTGATCGTGCTGCTGCTGGTCGGCTTCGTCCTGATTGGCCAGGGGTTTAGCAAGACCCTCTACCAGATCGGCTTGCCGCTGCTGGTCGCCACGGCCTTCCTCCAGATCGCCTTCGGCAACATCCCGCCCCGGGCGAATGCCGCCTCCGCCCTGAAGCTCCTGGCCCTGACCTTCGCCATCATCGCGGTGCTGTTCGTCGTCTCGATCCGCCTGGCCCCGACCCTGATCGAGTTGGGTCGTTGATGCGACCCGAACCTGCCGGGGTGCCCATCGACCCCAGGAGTACCCGGTTCCCCATGCCAGACCCCTCGTCACCGCTCCTCACATTCAAGGGGATCACCAAGCACTTTGGCGACACCACGGTCCTCGACGGGCTCGACCTCGCCGTGCCCGCCGGCGCGTTCATGGTCGTCCTCGGGCCGCCCGCCTCGGGCAAGACGACCCTGATGCGCCTGCTGCTGGGCTTGGAGAAACCCGACGCGGGGGAGATCACCCTGCGCGGTCATCCCGTCACCCAGGTCGCCCCGGCCGACCGGAACATCGGCTACGTGCCGCAGAGCTTTGCCCTCTACCCCCACATCAGCGTGGCTGACAACATCGCCTACCCCCTCCACCTGGCCGGGATCGGCAAGGCGGAGAGCCAGTCGGTGGTCGCCCGCTCGGCCGAGATGCTGCACATCCGGGACCTGCTCGCCAAGCGGCCGGACCAGCTCAGCGGCGGCCAGAAGCAGCGCGTTGCGATCGCCCGGGGGATCGCCAAACGGACAGACCTCTACGTCTTCGACGACCCGTTGGCGGGTCTGGATTTCAAGCTGCGGGAGCGCCTGGTCGATGACCTGCGAGCTCTCCAGACGGAAACCGGCGCGACCTTCGTCTACACCACGTCCGACCCGCTGGAGGCCCTGACCCTGGCCGACCACGTCGCGGTCCTCGATGGCGGCCGGATCGTCGAGGCGGGCGATCCGGACCGCCTCTATCGCGACCCTCGTCACGCCCGGACGATGTCCCTGCTCGGCTTCCCCCGTGCCAACCTCGTCCCGGGACAGGTGGTGACTGACGCCGGACGGGCACGATGCCGGTTCGGCGGTCTGGAGATGACCGTCGAGGTCGAGGGTGGCCCACCGATCGGTGAGGTGCTCGTCGGGCTCCGGCCGGAGGACATCGTGCCCGCCGGACCGGATCACCCGCACGATCCTGTCGCCCTATCGCTCACCGGACGCGTGCCACTGCGCGAAGACCTGGGAGGTGAGGAGATCGTCTATGTCGAGACCGATGGCCTCGCCCTCACGAGCCTGCGGCGCCATGGCGGCCGCGCCGTCGCCCACGAGCCGTCCGGATCGTCCGCGAGAGTGCTGGACGGTGCTGGTGCGGACGACGCCCACGGGACCACTGGAGAGACCGGGTTCGAGCGGGCCAGGTTCACCATCGACCCGGCGGCCGTTCTGATCTTCAGGCCGGACGGCCGTCGGGCCGGCCGGGGCGTCGCGCCGGCGGCGACCCTCGCCGTCACCGTCGGGGAGGTATCCCGTGGCTGAGATCCGGGTCGAGCGACTGCGGAAGACGTTCGGCAGCCTGGTCGCCCTCGACGACGTGACCTTCACCTTTCCCGATGCCGAGGTGACCTGCCTGCTGGGACCGTCCGGGTGCGGCAAGACCACCCTGATGCGGATCATCGCCGGGCTGGAGAAGCCGACCGCGGGCGAGGTGTTCTTCGGCAGCGAACGGGTCACCCGATTGCCGCCCCGCAAGCGGGACCTGGGGATGGTCTTCCAGTACCCAGTCGTCTACCGGGGCATCAGCGTCCGACAGAACATCGAGTTGCCGCTGCGGTCGGCCGGTCTGCGCGCCGACGAGCGCACGCGCCGGGTCGACGAGGTGATCACCCTGCTTGGCCTGGAGGCTAGCGTCGGCAAGGACATCACCCAACTCGACAATGGCACCCGGCAGAAGGTGGCCGTGGCCCGGGCGGTCGCCCGCCAGCCCCGGATCATCCTGTTCGACGAGCCGATCACGAACGTCGACACCGAGGCCAAGCTCCAACTGAAGCGGGCCTTCAAGGAACTGACCCGGCGCCTGCGCCAGACCATCATCTACGTCACCCACGACCAGACCGAGGCCATGACCCTGGCCGACCAGATCGCCCTGATGCGGGACGGCCGAATCGTACAGTGCGACACCCCCCGCACGCTCTACGACAGCCCGAACGACCGCTTTGGGGGCTGGTTCCTGGGGAACCCGGGGATGACCTTCTTCGACCTGACGACCCGGGCGGGGACCAGCGGGACCACGGTCGAGGCCGCCCTCTTCACCGAGCCACCGTCGCTGGCGGGCGTCGATGCCGCGTCCCTTCCCGACGGGATCACCGCAGGCATCCGGCCGGAGCATATCCGGGTCGAGACCGGTGGGCCGGGGGTCGCGGCGGAACTGTTGCACCGCTCGATCACCATCGGCCGCCAGCACCTGCTGACGGTCCGGGCCGGTGACATTACGTTCAAGGCCAAGGCCGCCCCGGAGGCGGGCGATCGACTGCCACGTGCGGGCGCAGTCCGGGTCAGCGTGCCCCTCGACCGAATCGCGGTCTTCGGACTGGACGGCCGCCGCCTGGACGTGACCTTGCGCGCCCCGGCATAGGGGGTGCGCATCGTGACCGGGGACTCGACGGCCCGGAATCGGATGCGAGGCGGCCCCGTCGGACGTCGCTGGCACCATCTGAAGGCCGTCGGGACGGTCCCATCCGTGGTGACCGAAGATGCGGAACGAGCCTGGCGTCCGCCCCTTCCGCGGTGATCTTCACGTATACCGGAATTCCCTCGACGCACCGTCGCGATCACGAGCCCGAGAGGACCCCACCCGCCCATGGCCACCACCCCCCGTCCCGAGGATCCCTTGGCCCCGTCGCGGCACCGCGCCGACCCGATCATCGGGACCAACCTCAAGATGCACCAGACCCCCGCCGAGACGGTGGCCTTCCTGCGCGGTCTCGGAGAGTCGCTCGGCCACATCTCCCGCGCGGGCGACGACGAGGGGCGCCAGACGGCCCGGTTCTTCGTCATCCCGCCGTTCACGTCCCTGCCCGGGGCGGTGGACACTGCAACTGACCTGCCGGTGCCCATCCGGATCGGAGCCCAAACGATGCACTGGGCCGAGGAAGGTGCCTACACCGGTGAGATCTCGGCCCGGATGCTGGCGGCGGTCGGGGTCGACTTCGTCCTGCTCGGCCACGCCGAGCGCCGGACGCTGTTCCACGAGA
>CADCWH010000179.1 GCA_902806395.1 uncultured Thermomicrobiales bacterium
AGCGGGCGACGACTTCACGCGTTCCCTCGCGGCGGGACACCGTATCGGCCTCGATGCGGTCCCCCGGACCATCGCCGACGGTCAGCAGACGATGATGCCGGGCGAACTGACCTTCGCTGTCGCCCGGCACCGCGTGTCCCACGGCATCCTCGTCACCGACGCCGAGATCCTGGCCGCGATGGCTTTCGCCTTCGAGCGCCTCCGCGTCGTCGTCGAACCCAGCGGCGCCACCGCCCTCGCCGCCGTCCTGGCCGGCAAGGTCGGGACCGCAGGCCGCCGCATCGGCGTCACCCTCTCCGGCGGCAACGTCGGCCTGGAGCAGTTCGTGGGGCTGTTCGGGGGATGAGGCGACAAGCGACCGGGTGACCGCAACTGTCGGCTACACGCGTCTGCCGATCACACCCCTACGATGGATCGGTAAACCTAGTGCCGCCCACTCGTGGTCACCCCGACCGCCGCCGCCACCCGCTCCGCCGCCCGTTCGCCGGAGGCGATGCAGTCGGGCAACCCGACGCCCCGGTAGCCATTGCCGCACAGTGCGAGGCCCGGGTGCGTCTTGATGCGGGCTTCGATGACCGCCAGTCGGTCCAGGTGGCCCATCGTGTATTGCGGCATCCCGAGCGGCCAGCGGTAGACGCGGCGCAGGGTCGGTTCGGCCCGGATACCGAGGATGTCCCGGAACTCCTCCCGCGCCACCGCCACCAGGGTGTCGTCGTCTTGCACCGTCGGGTCCGGTTGACCCGCCCGGCCGATGAAGGCCCGCAGCAAGACGTGGCCGTCCGGCGCTCGGTGAGCCCACTTGTTCGAGGTCCAGGTGCAGGCCAGGACCGGACGACCCTCGGCCCTGGGTACGACATAGCCGTATCCGACTAGTGGCGCGGCGAAATCGGTGGCCCGGTAGCCGAGCGAAACGGTGACGCTGGAGACGTGGGGGATCGCGGCAAGCGGGGCCGCCAGATCCGGGTCCAACCCGGCCAGGAGGGTGGCTGCCGCGTGTACCGGGGCGGCCACGACCACGGCGGCGAAGGTGCCCCGGGTGCCGTCGGCCCGTTCGACCCGGTACCCGCCCGGCATGGCCACGATGTCCCGGACGCACATCCCGGTGATGATCCGTACCCCGGCTGCACGCAGACGCGTCTCCAGCGCCGTGATCATCGTGCCCGTCCCGCCAACGGGGGTCAGGAAACCGGGTCTCGGGGTCGGGACCACGCTCGTGGCAGCATCTCCGGGACGTGCCGTCACCCCGTCTGATCCCCCGGCCGTCCCCCGCTTGTTCGCCAGGACGCCCCGGATCAGGCCGCCGTGGGCTCGCTCGCCCGCTCGCAAGTGGGGGAACGTCGCGGCCAGGCTCAGGGTCTCGCCGTCGCCTGCGTAGATACCCGCCATCAGCGGCTCGATCAATCGGCTGTAGGCTTCCCCACCCAATCGTCGCCGGACGAAGCTAGCCAGTGACTCGTCCGCGTCGCCGCCCCGGGCCGGAAGCACGAAGTCCAGCCCGAGCCGCGCCTTGCCGAGTGGTGACAGCAGGCTGCTCCGGGCGATCGGCCCGAGGCGGGAGGGGATCAGGCCGGTGAGTCCCTCGGGGAGGGGATGGAGGTGGCCGCGGCGCAGCACGAAGGTCCGCCGGTTCGCCTCGATGGTCCCCTGGAGTTCGTCCGAGAGGCCCAGTTCGGCGCAGAGTCCGACGCCGCGCGGCTTCACCGACAGAAAGGAATCCGGCCCGCCCTCGACGGTGAAGCCGTCCACCCGCTCGGTCAGCACCTTGCCGCCCAGACGATTGGAAGCTTCGAACACGGTCACCGGCAGGTCCGGGGCGAGCTGGGACAGTCGCCAGGCCGCCGCCAGCCCGGCGATCCCGCCGCCGATCACCGCCACCCCGACCGGACCATCGCCGCGCGTCGTCCGCGTCGTCACCGGGGGGGCCGACGTCGTGCCCGTCATCAGGCGGGCGCGTGCTGGGCGGCCCGGGCCTTCACCAGCTCCGCCAACGCCCCGATCATCAGCGGGTGGACGTTCAGCATTTCGATCCGCTCCAGGTGGACGCCGATCGCCTTCGCCCGCCGCATGAAGTCGACATCGATGTCGTAGAGGATCTCGACGTGTTCGGTCACGAACCCGATCGGCGCCACCAGGACGTGCTTCTTGCCCTGGGCGGCAAATCCCTCGACCACCTCGGCCACGTCCGGTCCCAGCCAGGGGTCCGGCGTCATCGCCGCGCTCTGGTACGAGAAGGTGTAGGGGTGGGGCGCGATCCGCTCGGCCACCGCCGCCACCGTCTCCCGCAGCTCGCGCGGGTAGGGATCGTCCCACTCTTGGATCTTCTCCGGCAGGCTGTGGGCCGAGAAGATCACCGGCACCTCGTTCCGTACCTCGGCCGGGAACTTCTCGTCCAGCGCGACCCGGACCCGGTCCGCCAGGGCGTCCAGGTAGCCGGGCAGCAGGTGCCAGCGCTCGATCTGGATCACATCGATCGACGAGCCGGCTTCCTCCAGTCGCTTGTAGTAGGCCCCGATGCTCATCCGGGAGTAGTGCGGCGCCATCACCAGCCCGATCGCCCGGGTGACGCCCTCGGCTTCCAGCTTGGCCAGGACATCCTTGATGAAGGGGTGCCAGTGGCGCATGGCGACGTGGACGCGCCAACGTTGCCCGTCAGGATTCTCGTTGAGGGCTGCCTCGAGCGCCTCGGCCTGAGCCGTGGTCAGTTCCAGGATGGGGGAGCGCCCACCGATCTCGGCGTAGCGCTCGGCGATCTCGTGGATCAGTTCCTCCGAGGTCGGCCGGTAGTTGCGGACGTCCCGCAGGTAGTTCGGCACGTCCTCGATCTTGTCCGGCCCGCCGTAGGCCATCATCAAGACGTGCCGCGTCTCGTTCGGGTTCGACACCTCGGTCGCGGTCCCCATCTCGCCTGCCATCGTCTCGGTCGCCATCTCGTCCCCAGTCTCTCGCCCGGCCATGGCGGGCTGCGCCGACGTTCGTCGCCCAATGATGACCAATGGTACGTCGGATGCTCGTCACGGCGATGCGCCCGGGCAACGCGACACCTGGGTATGGGCAACAGCGGACTCAGCGGTACCGTCCCGTCGATTGCCTGATGGTCATAACCGCTGCCGAGTCCCTCGGCTATGATGGTTCTGGGTTCCTTAGGCGCTCGTGCCTGGTCACTTCCAGCCGTGTGGGGTCGGTGCGCCCATGACGGCGATGGGGGCCGAGATGCGATTTGGCGCGTTCCTGCCAACGTTCTGGGATGACTACGGGACCACACCCCTCCACGTCGCGATCGTAGAGGCTGCCACTGCGGCCGAGGCGCTGGGCTACGAGGGCGTTTGGGCCAACGACGCGGTGATCAAGCCCGCGGCGGCGCGGCGCGGGACCCTCGTGGGGGCACAGGTCATCGAGCCGCTGGTCACGCTGGCATCCCTGGTCCACCTGGTGCCGCGCCTCACCCTGGGCACCAACGTCCTGGTCCTGCCCCAGCGGCACCCCGTCCTGGTGGCCAAGCAGGCTGCGGCCCTGCACCTGCTCTCGGGGGGGCGGCTCGTCCTCGGCGTGGGGATCGGCCACCGGGCGGCGGAATTCGCGTTGCTCGGCACCGACTTCGCCCACCGCGCCGCGATGACCGACGAGGCCATCGAGGTGCTGCACCTGCTGTGGCGCGAGCCGGTCGCCCGCTACGACGGCCAGTTCCATCGCTTTGGTGAGGCCAGCATGGAGCCGCCCCCGCCCGGCGGCGGGCCGCCGATCTGGATCGGCGGCGCCTCGCCGGGGGCGATCCGGCGGACGGCGCGGTACGGCACCGGCTGGCTGCCGATGCTCGTCGACCTGGACGCCTTCCGCTCCGGTGTGGCGACGCTGCGGGAGCTGACGCGGGGGCAACGGTGCCCGACGATCGGCCACACGTTCTATTTCCGCTTTGCCCGGCCGGACGAGCCGGCCGCTGTGCGGTCGACGACCCCGTGGATGCCCCCGGCATTCGCGGGGAGCCCGGACGCCGTCGCGGAGCACCTCGACGCGTACCGGCGGGCGGGACTGGAGTACGCGGTCTGCGCGTTCGAGTCCGAGGACGTGGCCGACCTGATGCGCCAGATGCGGACCTTCGCCGAGCAGGTCGCGCCGCGGTTCGCTGATGCCGGATAGGTGCAAAGAATGGAATACCCGCCCCGGCGGTGCCGACGACCCACCCAACGCCGGCGGGTGACGAGGAAAATCGGCGGCCGGCAGGTCGTGGGCCGTGCTTTATGAACGCCTCTGCCCGGTGTCGGGGAGATGTAGACCGTGAGCTTAGGTGGGTGCGGTCGGCTTCGACGTGGATCCGCTCGGCCAGGTATGCTCGGATGCTCCCCGCCAGGAGATCACAGTCCGCCAACGCGGCCGCCCCCGCGAGGTCCTTGGCGTCGTAGATCACCCCCGTCACCCGAGCGATCGTCCACTCCGGCAGGGGACGAGCGACCAGCGTCAACGCCTGACCGGCCGCGACCTCGCCCTCCTCGATCACCCGGACGTACCAGCCGGTTCGCCTGGTCCGCTGCACCCGGGCCGCCAGGTCCCGGACACCCCACCGCCGCGACAACTTCCAGCACGGCTGTCGGGGCTGCGAGACCTGAACCGTCGCCGTGCCGACCGTGAACGTGTCACCGATCGAGACCGTGGCTTCCGTTTGTCCGGCGAGCGTGAGGTTCTCCCCGAACGCCCCATAGGGGAACGCCGCCGGGTCGAGGCCGAGTTCTCCGTGCCAATCGGGGTAGTGCGCCGCCGGATAGCAACAGACTGCCTTGTCCGGACCACCGTGGTTGACCAGGTCGGCCTGCCCGTCGCCCGCCAGGTTCGTCCGCCCCAACCGCAGCGGCCCGTCCACCGGCGCCTTGAACGACCCCGTCGACCAAGCGTCGCCCGTGGCATCGGCCGGGACCAGGCCGGGACCACCGACATGCAACCCCTCGATGGTGATCGACGCCGCCACGCCGCCCTGGACCGCTCCCCGTGTCATCGCCGTTCCCTTCTCCTGGCATCGTCTCGACCTCGGACCACGAGATGTCCCGAGCTCGTCGTGCTGGTCCCGAGCGTCGCATGGGCGCGGCCTGCTCCGGACGCATGGGGCCCCGTGCGTCGGTGCGCCTTTGGACCGATCCGTTGCGCCGTATCCGGGCCGGGTGACCCTTTCGCGTATCGTACCCGTTCCGGGCAGACTGTCCTGGCCTGGCTCGTGTTCGTGGCGGGATCGGCGCAGGGGGTCATGCTGCGACCGGTCGGCTGTCGGCCCGGGGAGTAGGGGAGGCGCGGTATGGCCTGGGTCTTCATCGTCATCGCCGGAGTCATGGAGACCGTCTTCGCCGTGGCGTTGAAGTCCAGCGACGGCTTTACCCGCCTCTGGCCGAGCCTCATCTTCGCCGTGGCCAGCGTGATCAGTTTCGGCCTCCTCTCCCTCGCCCTGCGGACCCTGCCCGTCGGGACTGCCTACGCCGTCTGGACCGGCATCGGCGCCGCCGGCACGGCGATCGTCGGCATCGTCTTCCTGGGCGAGTCGCGTGATGTCCTGCGTCTCCTCTCGATCACCCTGATCGTCGCGGGCGTCGTCGGTCTCCGCCTCGCCGGCTCCCCCTGACTGGGTCGGGGCCGTGTCTCCATCCGCGCCCACGGGCGCGGTGACCGACCACTCGGCCACCATCTGGGCCGGTGAGCCCATCCCCTGCCTCGTGGTGCCCCCGCTACTTCCCCGGTGACTCCCGGCCGCCTGACGGGTATGAGGGTTGCTACGTCCCGAGCGACGGCACCTTGGTGCCGAGGCAATGGTGCCCAGTTGCCGACTGCCCCACGCATCTCCTGGAAGGACCGCCCAAATGACCTCGGCCCCGACCACGTCACGCCCACGTCTCGTTGTCCTGCTCATGGCCCTGGTCACCGTGGTCGCCCCCGTGGCCATCGGGATCGCCCCCGCCGGTGCCCAGGGCGGCGGAGACCCCGACCTGTCCACCTTCAGCGTCACGCTGGAGCCGCTGATCAGCGGATTCGATCAACCCCTGGGCGTCGTCCAGCCAGACGACGGCACCGGCCGGCTCTTCGTCGTGGAGCAGCCCGGCAGGGTCCAGGTCGTCTCCGACGGCGTGATCTCCCCTGAACCGTTTCTGGACATCACCAATCGGGTCGGTTCCGACGGCTCCGAGCAGGGCCTGCTGAGCATCGCCTTCCACCCTGCCTACGCCGACAATGGCCTGTTCTACGTCAACTACACCGACCTCGAAGGTTACTCGGTCATCGCGCGGTACGCCGTCACGGCCGACCCGGCCGTGGCCGACCCAGACAGCGAACAGGTGCTGATGCGGGTCGACCAGCCCTACCCGAACCACAACGGCGGCCTGGTCCTCTTCGGACCCGACGGCTATCTCTACGCCGGGTTCGGCGATGGTGGCTCCGGCGGTGA